>NZ_JAGPXZ010000423.1:0-5340 GCF_018070305.1 Micromonospora sp. M51
ACGCCCCGGCCAGACCGGCGAGGCGTACCGAAAGCTCCTCCAGCGCGCCCAGCGAGCCCACCGGCTTGGTCAGTCGTCCGTGCAGCTCCCGGGCGGCGGCCATGGCCGCCTCGTCCGCCGGACGGATCGCCGCGATCGTGGTCTCCAGCATCATGCCTCCATGGTCTCGCGCAGCACGTCGATGAACGCGTCGGTGGTGTTTCGGTCACGTACCGCCACCCGCAGCCCGTCCGGGCCGAGGCCGGGGAACGTGTCGCCCCGGCGCACCGCCCAGCCGCGCTCGCGCAGGGCCGCCCGGATCCGGGTGGCGCCCGGCAGGTGCAGCAGCACGAAGGCGCTGGCGGGACGGCCGACGACGCGTACACCGGGCAGGTCGGCCAGTCGCGCGACCAGGTGGTCGCGGTCGGCGGCGAGGTCGGCGGCGATCGCGCGTTCGGCCTGGACCGCGACGACGCTGGCGCAGGCCGACGCGGCCGCCAGCGCGGGCGTGGAGACGGCCCAGAGCGGCTGGACGGCGGCCAGCCGGGACAGCAGTTCCGCTTCGCCGAGCAGGTAGCCGATCCGGAGGCCGGCCAGACCCCACGTCTTGGTGAGGCTGCGCACCACGAGCAACCCGGGCAGGTCGCGGCGTTCGGCCAACGACTCCGGCTCGCCGGGGTGCCCGGGGGCGGTGGTGGTGTCGGCGAACGCCTCGTCGACCACCAGCACCCGGCCGGGGCGGGCCAGCGCGGCCACCGTCCGGGCGGGGTGCAGCACCGAGGTCGGGTTCGTCGGGTTGCCGATCATCACGAGGTCGGCGTCGGCGGGCACCCGGGACGGGTCGAGCCGGAAGTCGTCGGCGGCGTCGAGCAGCACCCGCTCGACCTGGTGTCCGGCGGCCCGCAACGCGGCCTCCGGCTCGGTGAACTGCGGGTGCACCACCACCGGGCGGCGGACGCCGCGCAGCGCCTGGGCGATCAGCACGAAGCCTTCGGCGGCCCCGGCGGTGAGCAGCACCTCGTTCGGGTGACGGTGGTGTCGGGCGGCGACCGCCGCGCGGGCCGGCACCGGGTCCGGATAGCGGGCCAGGTCGGTGAGGGTCGCGGCGATCGGGTCGGCGAGCCAGGCGGGAGGCCGGGCCCGACGGACGTTGACGGCGAGGTCGATCAGGCCGGCGGTGGCCTCCGCGTCGCCGTGGTGCCCGAGGTCCGGCTCGAACCCGGTAGGTGGGGCGAGCGTGCTCGGCTGATCAGACATGTCCGCGATCCTGCCGGGAAGGTGGCCGGTGGGACAGCCGATCTCGACGTAAGCCGCGTCACCACTCGCCGGTTTAAGAGTTCTTCTCATGTACGAATCGGAAATGTCATAACTTGACCAGGTGAGCAATCGACCCCTTGCCGCCGCTGGTCGTCTCGTCCCTCTCCTGCGTGCCGGGCTGATCGCCGGAATCGTGATCGCCGCCGCCGCGTACCCACTGGTCGCCCTCACCGGGCTCGGCGCGAAGGCCACCGCGCACGCCGTGGACCAGAAGACCCGGGTGCTGAAGACCGCCCTGCCCGCCGAGACCTCGTACCTCTACGCCCCCGACGGCAAGACCGTGCTGACCATGTTCTACGAGGAGTACCGGCAGTACACCAAGCTGTCGGACATGTCGCCGAACATCCAGCAGGCGATCGTCGCGGCCGAGGACTCCCGCTTCTACCAGCACCACGGCGTCGACCCGAAGGGCGTGGCCCGGGCCTTCGTCTCCAACGCCCGCTCCGGCGGCTCCCAGGGCGCCTCGACGCTGACCATGCAGTACGTCCGGATGGCCCTGCGGGACAGCGCGACCACGCCCAAGGAGGTCCAGCAGGCCACCCAGCAGACCAGCCTGCGCAAGGTCAAGGAGATGCGGATGGCGCTGGACCTGGAGAAGGAGCTGAGCAAGGAACAGATCATGGAGCGCTACCTGAACTCGGCGTACTTCGGACACCGCGCGTACGGCATCTACGCGGCCAGCGAGATCTTCTTCTCCAAGACCCCCAAGGACCTCACCCCGGTCGAGGCCGCCACCCTCGCCGGACTGGTCAAGTCCCCGTCCGAGTACGACCCGGCCGACTCCGACCAGAAGGAGGCCACCGGCCGGCGCAACTACGTGCTGGACCGGATGAGCCAACTCGGCTACCTCTCCCCCGACTCGGCCGCCGCCGCCAAGTCCGAGCCGATCCGGCTCAAGCTGACCACCCCACCGCACGACTGCGCCGCGGTGACGGAGAAGTACAACAGCTGGGGCTTCGCCTGCGACTACCTGAAGAACTGGTGGAGCGCGCAGCCCGCGTTCGGCGCGAACCGGCTGGAACGGATGGACAACCTGCGTCGGGGCGGCTACCGGATCGTGCTCAGCCTCGACCCGAAGATCCAGGAGGCGGCGGAGAAGAGCGTCGGCGCCAAGGACGCCACCGGCAGCCCGTTCGCCAACGGCATCGTGGTCTCCGAGCCGGGCACCGGGCGGGTGAAGGCGATGGCTGTCAACCGGACGTACTCGCTGGACCTGGCCGAGAACCCGCAGAGCTCCAACCCCGAAGCCGGGCCGAAGGTGAAGGCCAACTACCCGAACACTGTCGCGCCGCTGCTCGGCGGCGGTGACCTGGCCGGCTACCAGGCCGGGTCGACGTTCAAGATGTTCCCGATGTTGGCCGCGCTGGACTCGGGGATGACCCTCTCCACCTCGTTCAACGCGCCCTACCGCTACAAGTCGTCCGTGTACGACGGCTGGGCGCCCTCCAACGCCAGCGGGGCCATGACCGGTCAGCAGACCATGTGGTCCGGCTTCGGCAAATCGGTCAACACGTACTTCGTGTGGCTGGAGGAGAAGGTCGGCGCGGACCGGGCGGTCCGGTTGGCCGAACAGCTCGGGCTGCGCTGGCGCACCGACGTCGACCGGGAACAGGCGTCCCCGGCCAAGGCGAAGAAGTGGGGCGCGTTCACCCTGGGCGTCTCCGACGCCACCCCACTGGAGATGGCGAACGCCTACGCCGCCATCGCCGCCGACGGCCGCTACTGCGAGGCCATCCCGGTGCAAGCGATCATGAACCGGGACGGCACGCCCGCCACGTACGCCACCCCGGGCGGCCTCCACCGCGAGGTGGCCAAGCCACGGTGCCGGCAGGTCGTCAGCGCGGACGCCGCGCGGGCAGCCACCGACGCGGCCCGCTGCCCCACCGGCGACACCCCGGCGCGCGGCAGCTGCGGCGGCTGGTCCACCGCCGACAGCGTGCGGGGCACCGTCGGACGCCCGGTGGCCGGCAAGACGGGTACGACCGACAGCACCAGATCGGCCTGGTTCGTGGGCTACACCCCGGAGTTGGCGGCGGCGAGCTTCATCTCCGACCCGGACAATCCGTTCAACGCGGTCGGTGACGGGCAGTCCCAGATCCCCATCAAGGCGGTCTCGGAGACCCTGCGCGACGGCCTGAAGGGCAGCCCGACCCGCCAGTTCACCCCACCATCCGACGCCATCGTCGGCTGACCGGCGGGCGGGTCAGCGCAGGTCGGCGCGGGTCAACGGCGACTCAGCGCAGGTCGGCGGCCACGAACGACCACAGCTCCAGATCCACCCGGCCGCCGCTGACGAACCCGGCGTTACGCAGCAGGCCCTCGTAGCTGAACCCGGCCTTCTCGGCAACCCGGCGCGAGGCCAGGTTGCCGGGCGCCACCCGCAGCTCGACCCGTTGGAAACCGTGCTCCAGGATCAGCGCGATGGCCACCGCGTCGACCGCCTCGGCGGCGAAGCCGAAGCCCCGCGCGGATGCCGCCATCGCGTAGGAGATCTCGGTGAGGCGGGCACCCCAGTCGGTACGCCGGGTCCACAGCGACCCCACCACCTGGTCGTCCTCGCGCCGCACCACCGCGTAGTGGCAGCCAACGCCGGGTCAGCTTGTCGGCGAAGATCTCCCCCGCCGCCGCCGCGTCGGCAGCCGTGAGCTGACGCACCTCGGTACGCGGGGTGGACACGGTCAACGCCGGGAATCGGCGCACCGCCACCTGACCGATCACACCGACACCCCGCCGGCCTGCGCGGCTACCACCTCGCCCGTCGGGTCGGCCGCCGCCGCAGCGACCAGCCGGGTGGCCGTCGCCGGATGGCTGGCCCAGTGCACGGTGAGCTGCGAGGCGTGCACGTTACGCCAGACGAAGCCCTCCGGCGCGCCGCCCTCCCAGCTCCAGGCCGGGCGCTGACCGGCGCGCGGGGTGAGCACCGCACGGTGCGCCTTGTGCCCTACCAGCACCGTGCCGCTGGCCGCGACCACGCTGTCGGTCTGGGCGGTCGCCTCCCGGTAGCCGGCCACCACCCCGTCCCGGCTGACGCCGACCGCGTCCAGGACACCGCACATCGGCAACCCGTCCAACTCCCGGGCCAGCCACAGCAGCCCGGCGCCCTCGGCGATCACCGGACGCCCGGTCCGCGCCAACTCGGCCACCGCGATGCAGAGCCGCCGGTTGGCCGACAACTGCTCGGCGTACGCCTCGGGCAGCGCGCCGCCGACGACCAGCGCGCGGGTGCCGACCGGCAGCGCCTCGTCGCGCAGCGGGTCCAGGACGACGACCTCGGCGCCGGCGGCCCGGAGCAACTCCGCCGTCTCCGGGTGGCTGTAGCTGCCGCCCGGCCCACCGGTCACCGCCCCCAGCGGACGGGTCGCCGGGGGTGTGAACGCGCCGATGGCCTCCTCGGGAGACCAGGCGGGTGCCGGTAGCGGCGGGGCGGAGCGGGCCAGCCCGAGCAGCCGTTCCAGGTCGACGGTGGCGGCGACGGCCTCGCCCAGCCGGCGGACCGCCCGGACGGCGTCGGCCGAGTCGTCGACCACCGGCGCCACCCCGTGCCGCCGCGACGGCAGCACCGCCGGCAGGTCCTGGCGCCGCAGCGCGCCGTAGACCGGCACCCCCACGTCGTCCAACGCCTCGCGCAGCATCCCCTCGTGCCGCGACGACGCCACCCGGTTGAGGATCACCCCGCCGAGCCACAACTGCTCGTCGTACGAGCGGAACCCGTGCACCAGGGCGGCCACCGACTGACCCATCGCGGCCACGTCGACAACGAGCACCACCGGGCTGCGCAGCGCGGCGGCCGCGGCGGCGGTGGACTCCTGCTCGGGACGGCCACCGACCGAGTCGTACAACCCCATGCTGCCCTGCACCACGGCGAGCCCGGCACCGCTGGCGCCGTGCGCCACCAGCGGGGCGAGCCGGTCGACGCCGACCAGCCGGGGGTCGATCACCCGGCCCGGCCGACCGGAGGCGAGACCGAGGTAGGCGGCGTCGACGTGATCCGGCCCGAGCTTGAACCCGGCGACGTCGACCCCGCGCTCGGCCAGGGCGGCGAGC
>NZ_JAGPXZ010000424.1:0-5333 GCF_018070305.1 Micromonospora sp. M51
CGCCCAATCGGGGTCGGCCCTCGACTGCGTAGCGCCATTGGTGGCGCAATCAGGAAGGATGTACCTGTGAGTTCAGGACCGCAGGGCGGAGATCGTCCCCGTCGTTACGAAGACCGTACTGACGGTGCGGGCGGACGCGACCGCGGCCCGCGCCGCGACGACCGAGACCGGCCTCCGTACCGGGGAGACCGTGACAGCGGCGGCGCCCGAGGCGGATACGCCGGCGGCCGCGACTCTGGCTCCCGTGGTGGTGACCGGGACAGCTCGCGCTCCAGCGCCCCGCGTGACGGCGGTTTCCGCGGCGGCGATCGCCGTGACGGTGGCTTCCGCGGCGGTGACCGGGACGGTTCGCGTTCCAGCGCCCCCCGCGAGGGCGGCTACCGCGGCGGTGACCGGGACGGGTCGCGCTCGGGTGCTCCCCGTGACGGTGGGTTCCGGTCCGGACCTTCCCGTGAGGGTGGTTTCCGTGGCGGCGATCGGGACGGTTCGCGTTCCAGCGCCCCGCGTGAGGGTGGTTTCCGTGGTGGTGACCGCGACGGTGGTTTCCGTGGTGGTGACCGCCGTGAGGGCGGGTACCAGGGTGGTGACCGCACTCGCTCCGGCCCGCCGCGTGAGGGTGGCTTCCGCGG
The DNA here is from genome assembly GCF_018070305.1 of Micromonospora sp. M51. Classification (NCBI taxonomy): domain Bacteria; kingdom Bacillati; phylum Actinomycetota; class Actinomycetes; order Micromonosporales; family Micromonosporaceae; genus Micromonospora; species Micromonospora sp. M51. The sequence goes on from NZ_JAGPXZ010000424.1 coordinate 630, forward strand.
CGGCGACCGCGACGGCGGGTTCCGTGGCGGTGACCGCCGTGAAGGTGGTTTCCGTGGCGGCGACCGGGACAGTTCGCGTTCCAGCGCCCCGCGTGAAGGCGGCTTCCGCGGCGGCGACCGCGACGGCGGGTTCCGTGGCGGTGACCGCCGCGAGGGCGGTTTCCGTGGCGGCGACCGGGACAGCTCGCGTTCCAGCGCCCCGCGTGAGGGCGGGTACCAGGGTGGTGACCGCACTCGCTCCGGCCCGCCGCGTGAGGGTGGCTTCCGCGGTGGTGACCGCGACGGTGGCTTCCGCGGCGGCGACCGCGACGGCGGGTTCCGTGGCGGTGACCGCCGCGAAGGCGGCTTCCGTGGCGGCGACCGGGACAGCTCGCGTTCCGGCGACCGCCGTGAGGGCGGGTTCCGTGGCGGTGACCGCGAGGGCGGGTTCCGTGGCGGTGACCGCGAGGGCGGCTACCGGGGCGGAGAGCGCACCGGCGGTTCCCGGGCCGACGAGCGGCCACGTCGCGAGGGGGAGTTCCGTCGGGACGACCGCGCGGGTGGCTCCGAGTCGTTCGAGGGCGGGCGCAGTTCGGCCCCGGCGTTGCCGGACGACATCGTCGCGACCGACCTCGACAAGGACGTCCGCGCCGAGTTGCTCTCGCTGAACAAGCCGGTCGCCGAGACGGTGGCCCGGCACCTGGTCGCGACCGGGCAGTTGATCGACGAGGATCCCGCCGAGGCGTTGGCGCACGCGCTGGCCGCCCGGCGGTTGGCGTCGCGCATCTCCGCCGTCCGTGAGGCGGTCGGTCTGGCCGCGTACCACGCGGGGGAGTGGCAGTCGGCGATCGCCGAACTGCGCACGTACCACCGGATGAGCGGGTTGCAGAGTCACCTGGCCGTGCTCGCGGACTGCGAGCGGGCTCTCGGCCGGCCGGAGCGGGCCATCGACCTGTTCCGGGGCGCGGACCGGGAGAAGCTGGACCAGGCCGTGGCGATCGAACTGTTGATCGTCGCCGCTGGGGCACGGGGCGACCTCGGGCAGAAGGACGCCGCGGTCGCGATGCTCCAGGTCCCGGACCTCACCAGCGAGGCCACCGTGCCGTGGACGGCCCGGCTGCGGTACGCGTACGCCGACGCGCTGCTCGCGGTGGGTCGGCGCGACGAGGCCCGCGAGTGGTTCTCCCGCGCCGCTGACGTGGACACCGAGGGCGAGACCGACGCCGCCGAGCGGCTGCTCGAACTCGACGGTGTGGTCATCGAGGGTGACGACGAGGACGAGGCCGCCGAGGAGATCGCCGCGGGCCCGGGGGCTCCCGGCGCGGTGCCGGCCCGACCCGACGCCGACCTGACCGGTGACGACGAAGACGACGACGACGAAGACGACGACGACCAGGACGACGACGAAGACGACGACGACCAGGACGACGACGAAGACGACGACCAGGACGGCGACGAAGACGACGACCAGGACGGCGACGAGGACGACGCGGACTTCGACGACGACGAGGACGACGCCGCTGTCAGCCGTCCCGGCGACGACGAGGACTTCGACGACGAGGACGAGGACCGTCACCCCAGCGGAAGCGGCAACGCCGACGCGGGCACCGCTGGCGACAGCGGTGTGACGTCCGGCGACGCGGCGGACGGGGACACAGCGGACGGGGACACGGCGAACGCCGCCGGGACCGTGCCGGCCGAGGGCGACGAGTCAGGGTCGACGCGGCGGTGAGCGCGGGCGTGGGGGAGCGGCTGCTCGACGGGTACACCCTGGTCGTCTTCGATCTGGATGGCGTGATCTACCTGATCGACCGGCCGATCCCCGGCGCCGTCGAGGCGGTGGCCCGGCTGCACGCCGAGGGACGGGCGGTGGCGTACGCGACCAACAACGCGTCCCGCCGCTCCAGCGAGGTCGCGGACCTGCTGACCGGAATGGGTGTGGCGGCCCGGCCGGAGGAGGTCCTCACCTCCGCCGCGGCCTCGGCCGAGTTGCTGCGTGACCGGCTGCCCGCCGGCGCGTCGGTGCTGGTGGTCGGCGCGGAGGCGCTGCGCGCGGAACTGCGCGCGGTCGGTCTGACCCCGGTCACCCAGGCCGACGAGAAGCCGGCGGCGGTGGTGCAGGGGTACGGCCCGCAGGTCGGCTGGGCCGAGTTGGCCGAAGCGTCGATCGCGGTGCGGGCGGGTGCCATCTGGATCGCCACCAACACCGATCGGACCCTGCCCAGTGGGCGGGGTCCGTTGCCGGGCAACGGTTCGCTGGTCGCCGTGCTGCGGACGGCGCTGGAGCGGGACCCCGACGTGGTGGTCGGCAAGCCGGAACCGGCGCTGTTCGAGACCGCCGCTCGCCGCAGTGGCGGTGGGCGGAGCCTGGTGGTGGGTGACCGGCTGGACACCGACATCGAGGGCGCCTGTCGGGCGGGTTTGGACAGCCTGCTCGTGCTCACCGGCGTGCACGGCGTACCGGATCTGATGGCCGCCGAGCCGCAGCGGCGTCCCACGTACGTCGCGAGGGACCTGGCGGGGCTGTTCGACCCGGCTGCCGCCGTGCGGGTCCCGGGCCCGGCGGACGCCGGCGGCTGGTCAGTGACCGACCGGGACGGCACGCTGGAGCTGGCGGGGACCGGTCGACAGCTGGACGCCCTGGCGGCGCTCTGCGCGGTGGCCTGGTCGGCGCCGGTGCCGGCGCTGCCGAAGATCCGTCCGGTGGGCCCGGACGCGGCCCAGGCGATGGAGAGCTTCGGTCTGACCGCTGCCGAGTGACGGCAACAGTTCAGAGCAGCTTGCGCAGCTTCAGCAGGTCGAACGGGTTGGCTTTGATCGACACCCGGCGGGAGGTCACCGCGTTGGTGACGTCCAGGTCGCCGCGGACCAGGGCGAGCAGGTCGTCGCTGGACGTGCTCAGCGCGATCTTGGCCTTGGGGTCGTCGCCGTCGGTCAGCTCGACCAGCCGGCCACCGGTGATCCGGCCGTGAAACGCGGTGTCCAGGTCGGTGATCCGGCAGGCCAGCGTCCGGTCCAGGTCGATCCGTTCGCGTACCGTCTCGGCGTTGCGGTCCAACCGGGCGGCCAGCTCCTGCAACGCCTGGCGGCACTCGTCCACGCTGGCCACATCTCCCCCTCGCTGATCGCCACGCCGTCCTCGGCACCGTACCGCACGGACCGGTCCGGGGTGCCCGGTAGCGTGACACCTGCACACCCCGCCCCGTGGAAGGACTCAGGCATGCAGGACGCGTGGCGCGCCTACCTCGAGCTGGCCATGGGCCTGACGGAGGCGCCCCGGAAGAAGGCCCAGGACGTGGCACGTCGCCTCGTCGGCTCCGGCGGCGCGACCGCCGCCCAACTCCAGGCCCTCGGCGAGGAACTGCTCACCACCAGCGCCGCCAACCGGGAGGCGTTGACCAAACTGGTCCGCTTCGAGGTCGACCGGGCCCTCGGCGCGGTCGGTCTGGCCACCGCCGACGAGGTGGCCGAGCTGACCCGACGGGTGCACGACCTGGAGCGGCAACTGCGGGAGGCGCGGTCCGTCGACGCGTCGACCGCCGGCCCGACGGCAGCACCCGACCCGACTGCCGCCGCGCGGCCCGGCACCGGCCTCGTGCCGTCCGACGCCCCGGCCGGTGCGCCGGTCTCCGCGCCGGTGGCGAAGAAGGCGGTGGCGAAGAAGGCGGTCGCCAAGAAGGCCATCGCGAAGAAGCCTCCGGCGACGGTCAGCCGGACCGCCGACGAGGACGTTCCGACGCCGGCGGCGATGCCCGCCAAGAAGGCGGTCCGCAAGCAGCGGCCGGACGACGCCGAATGACCCGGCCCAGCCCACCGCCCGGCGGGTCTTTCCCGGCCCGGCCCGGCCCACCGGCGGGCAGCTCCTTCCCGGCCCGGCCCGGCCCGCCGGCGGGTGCCCGCCCCGGGCCGCCGCCGGAGTTCGGGGACGACGACGACACGCGACACCCGGCGGTGGACGCCGCCGTGCAGTCCCTGGCGAACGCGGCAACGCTCGCCCCCGCCGACCAGATCGCCCACTACGAGGCGGCCTACGAGACGCTGCGGGAAACCCTCGCCACCATCGACCAGACCTGAGCGGGACGACCAGGCCTGAGCAGACCGGAGAACCACCCATGGCACGTCGTAACCGGCTGGACGCCGAACTCGTCCGGCGCGGTCTGGCCCGCTCCCGTGAGCAGGCCGCCGCGTTGGTGGAGGCCGGCCGGGTCCAACTGCGGGGCGTGGTCGCCCGCAAGGCGGCCGCGATGGTCGACCCCGCCGATCCGCTCCTGGTGACCGGTGCGGACCCCGCCGAGGAGTACGTCTCCCGGGGCGGGCACAAGCTCGCCGGGGCGCTGGCCGCGTTCGCCCCCGGAGGGTTGCGGGTCGCCGGGCGGCGCTGCCTGGACGCGGGCGCGTCGACCGGCGGGTTCACCGACGTGCTGCTGCGCGCCGACGCGGCCGAGGTGGTGGCGGTGGACGTCGGGTACGGGCAGCTCGCCTGGCCGCTGCGCACGAACGAGCGGGTCCGCGTTCTGGAGCGCACCAACGTTCGTACCCTCGACGCGGACACCATCGGCGGCCAGGTCGATCTCACGGTGGCCGACCTGTCGTTCATCTCGCTGCGGTTGGTGCTGCCGGCGTTGGCCGGCGGCACCCGCGGCGGCGGGGACCTGGCGTGGATGGTCAAGCCGCCGTTCGAGGTCGGCCCGGAGCGGGTCGGCGCCGGCGGTGTGGGCCGCGATC
>NZ_JAGPXZ010000425.1:0-5323 GCF_018070305.1 Micromonospora sp. M51
CCGTGCCACTGATCGAGCGCGGAACGCAGCATCGCGGCGGCCCGGTCGGCGTGCTCGGCATCGCCGAGCGCGAACAGTCGACGGCTCTCCCGGAGCGCATCCTCGAACCGGACAGCGTCGACGCACGCCGGGTCCAGGTCCAGCCGGTATCCCGCTGCGGCTCCGCGGCCGACCGTGGCGATGAGCCAGTTGCCACGCCGCCCGCGCTCACCGGGTTCGAGGGCACGCCGCAGGTGGGCGACATGGCTGCGGAGGGTGGCCCGCGCGGCGTCCGACGCGTCGTCGCCGGTGAGCAGTGTCGCCAGTCGCCGGCTCGGCACCGGCTTACCGAGCTCCAACAGCAGGATGGCGAACAGCGTGGTGAGCTGTGGACCCAGCGGGACCGGGACGCCGTCCCGGCACAGCTGAATGGGACCCAGTATGGAGACGTCCAACCGACCACCAGCCACATGGCCGCTCAACGGCACGCGCCCAGGTCACCGAGAGCAGTTACGGTCGGGGCCGTCGCACCTGTGGCTGGCCCGCCCGCCAACCGGGAAATGCCGATGAGCGCTACCTGAATACGCAGCAGATTCACCTCAGCCATGGTTACAGCTCGATATAGATGAGGTGCATTGTATAGACGTCGTCGGGCCGTCGACACATGCCGCCGACCGATCACCGGCATTTCACAGAGGATTCACATCAGTCTTCTCATGTCCCAACCGCGTGAACACCCGACGGAGCGCGCGTTGAGGGCGTCGTCGCGGTCGGAGCGGCGGCGCCGAGGCTCCAGCGGGTACTGGAGCCTCGGCGCCCTTCGCTCTGCTCGACACAGCGGCGGCAGCTACCGCCCGCGGTGTCCGGCCGCCGAAGCGACGTCGGTCGATCAGGCCTGCAGGCGTACGCGACGGCGTCGTGCGACGAGCACCAGCGCGATGCCGACCGCGAGGGCGACCGCAGCCGCGCCGACGAGCAGCATGGTCTTGTCGCCGGTGACCGGCAGGCCCGGACCGGCGCTCGTCGGCGACGACGACGGCGACAACGGCGGCGAAGACGAAGACGGCGAGGAAGACGGCGACGGCGAGGACGGCGACGGCGAGGACGGCGACGGCGAGGACGGCGACGGCGAGGCGCTCGGAGAGCTCACGGGAACCTTCTTCGCCGGCACGAAGATGCGCGGCTCGTCGCTGTCGTCGGCGCTGACCTGCGCCAAGGTGTGGTCGTACTCGCCGTTCTCGCCGGCCATGACCTTCCAGCCCGCCGGGGCGGTGAAGGTCAGCAGGACGTCGCCGGCTGGGAGGTGGGCGAGACGGAACAGGCCCTTGGCGTCCGTGATGGCCTCGGCGTACCTCGTCTTGCCGTCGGCAGTGGTGGCGACGACCTTCACACCCGGCACGCCGGCGGTCTGGGGCGTCCACTCGGCGTCATAGGACTCACCCTGGAAGACGTATCCGCCGAGATCGTCAAAGGCGCCCGGCACCAGCAGCCGCACGCTGGTGATGTTGTCGGCGGCGTTGGCCTCGCCATTGTCGGCGCGAAGCTCGAAGGCGACGTATCCCCGGCCGACCTGCCACGCCACGCGGTTGGTCTTGCCGGTGAGCTTTACGGTCTTGGTGGCACCGGCGGCGAGGTCGAAGCCGCTCGACAGCTCACCATAGGCGACATCGTCGACGCCCTCGCTGTCGCCGCCGGTGTAGTGCACGTGCTTGGCGTCGACGGAGCTCTTGTTCTCCACCGTGACCGTGATGGTGAAGGTCTCACCCTCGGCGTAGCTGGCCTTGTCGGCGGCGGAGGTCACCGCGATATCCGGCTTGGGGGCGGCGGCCAGGGCGGCCGTTGCCGGAAGTGCGGCCACGAGCACGCCCACGAGGGCGGCGGCAAGTTTGCGCATGGAGGTCTCCGTAATGGGGGGCGGGAATCAGCGCGATGCTAGTGGCTGGACGAGTCACTCCGCCGTCCCAAGACTGAGAGCGTGACCGGACGGTGTCCGATCACGGTTAGCTTGATGATCGAGTGAACGCTCATCGTGTGCGGACGCCGACGACCGCTCCATTTACGCTCACCATCGCCGCGCCTGGTCACCGGCAGATCAGTATCTCGAGGCCGCAGAATAAGTTCGCGTTGCGAGCCGCTGTGCCCGGCAACCAACACACATGCCGTCCAGCCCTCGGACGTACACCGCGAGGATCGCCTGCTCCTGACCGCCGTTCACTCCTCCTCCCCGAGCTCGTACGGTTCGCGCCCACCGCATGGGGGAAGCACTGGCCGGCACTGGCCCGTGAGTGGTGGAACGTCGACCGGCATGGGTGATCGGGCGTGACGGTCGGGCCCCTACGACTCGCGCACCCGGTTACGGCGGTGGTGGACGATCAGCGCGACCGCGCAGAGCAGCGCCACCAGCCCGAACCCGGAGCTGATCCACTGGTTGTCCGCCGCGGTTGACAGCACCACGTTGGCCGCCGCGCTGACGAAGAGCACCAGCCACAGCAGCGGGCGTAGCAGGCCGCCCGGCTTCTTCGTCGCGGCGACCGGGGCCTCGGTGATGCGGTACGGATCGGTCATGACTGCCTCCATTCGGCGAATGTTCCTCGACGCCGTCAACGCTAGGTAGGCGGCGCGGCGGAGACGATCCCGCCAGCTCGACGACAGTGGTACAGCAGGCTGTACCTTCCGCGCCGGACGTTGCTGGGCGAGGCCTGCGGTGGCCTATGTTGGCGGGGGAGGTGGGTCGATGGCGTACGTGCGGGGGCGGGTTCGCGCCTCGGTCAACGCCTTGGAGCACCTCGTCGGAGGGCTGGGCACCGCCACGCTGGCGCTGGGCGCGCTGCTCTGGGCGGCGATCGTGGCGGTGGCCTGCGTGGGCGGGGTGGGGCTGCTGGCGGTGCCCGGTGCGTTGCGGGTGGTGCGGTCGGTGGCCGACCGTGAGCGCGCCCGGCTGTCCCGCTGGGGCGACCGGATCCCCACCCCCGGTCCGGTGCCGGACGGGTTGCGGACGGCTGTGCACGATCCGTTCGTGCGCCGGGAGCTCGGCTGGGTCGGGCTGTACTCACTCATCGGCCTGGTGACCGGGCTGGTCGGCGTCGCGCTGCCGCTCTATGCGGTGCAGGACACCACCTTCCCGCTGTGGTACCGGCTGGTTCCCCCCGACGCCGCGCCGGGGATCGTCTGGTGGCGCGTCGACGACCTGTCCGACGCGCTCTGGGTCGGGGTGCTCGGGGTGGGTTGGCTGGCCGCCGCGATCTGGTTCAGCCCGGCCCTGGCCCGTCTCCAGGCGTGGCCGGGCCGGTGGCAGCTGCCTCCACCGCCAGGTGTCGACCTGTCGTAGCGGGTGGCCGAGCTGACCGCCACCCGCGCTGCGGCGCTGGACGCCCACGCTGTCGAACTGCGCCGGATCGAGCGGTCGCTGCACGACGGCACGCAGAACCGGTTGGTGGCGGTCAACGTGTTGCTGGGTGCCGCGCGGCGGGCCGTGCGCCGCAATCCGGACCGCGCCGACGAAATCCTCGGGCAGGCGCAGGACGCCGCCGAACAGGCACTCGGCGAGCTGCGTACGGTGGTGCGCGGGATCCTGCCGCCGGTGCTGGACGACCGGGGTCTCGCCGGCGCGCTGGCGGGCCTGGCCGGCAGCTGCGCGGTGCCCTGTCGACTGGAGGTGGACGTGGCCGTGCGGTGCGCGGCCTCGGTCGAGGCCACCGCCTACTTCGTGGTGGCCGAGGCGCTGACCAACGTCGTCCGGCACAGCGGTGCGAGCCGCGTGGACGTGGCCGTGCGCCGCGAGCACGGCCGGCTGCTGGTGAGCATCGAGGACGACGGGCACGGCGACGCGGACGAGACACGTGGCTCAGGGCTCACCGGTATCCGGCGGCGGGTCGAGGCGTACGACGGCCGGATGACGCTGACGAGCCCACCGGGAGGGCCGACGAGAATGGACGTGGAGCTGCCATGCGGATCGTGATCGCCGAGGACGACCCGCTGCTGCGTGAGGGTTTGGCGCTGCTGCTGCGGGCGGAGGACCTGGACGTGGTCGCCACGGCCGGCACTCCGGGCGAATTCCTGGTCGCCGTGGACGAACATGCGCCGGACGTCGCGATCGTCGACGTACGGATGCCCCCGACCCACACCGACGAGGGCATCGTGGCCGCGGTGGAGGCCCGGCGGCGGCGACCCGGCCTCGCGGTGCTGGTCCTGTCGGCGTACGTGGAGCAGGCGTTCGCCACCGACCTGTTCTCGGTCGGCGCCGTCGGGCTCGGTTACCTGCTGAAGGAGCGGGTGGGCCGGGTCGAGGAGTTCCTCGCCGCGCTGCACCGGGTCGCGGGCGGCGGCAGCGTGATCGACCCGGAGGTGGTGGCGCAGTTGCTCGCCCGCAACCGCCGGACGGACACGGCGCTGAGCGAGCTGTCGCCACGTGAGCGTGAGGTGCTGGGGCTGATGGCCGAAGGGCTTGGCAACAGCGCGATCGCCGAGCGACTGTTCGTCACCGACGGCGCGGTGCACAAGCACATCCGCAGCATCTTCTCGAAGCTTCAGCTGCCACCGGACGACAGTGCCGACCGCCGGGTCACCGCCGTGCTGCGCTACCTGGACGGCGATCGGCGGTAGCGCCTGCTGTACCCGGACCTGGCAGCCCGCGGGATGGTTGCCGTTCTCCCACGTCAATAGCGTTTCTGGTGCGCGCAGTTCTTGCCGATGACACGGAGAGAGGCCACCAGAATGCCGGACTATCCGGGACAGACAACCGAAGCGGCGGTACGCGTCGAACACCTCACCCGCGTGTACGACGCCGGCCGTAACCAGGTGACTGCGCTCGCGGGCCTCGACGTCCGTTTCGACAGGGGCACCTTCACGGCGGTGATGGGGCCCTCGGGCTCCGGCAAGAGCACGCTGCTGCAGACCGCGGCCGGGCTCGACCGGCCCACCTCCGGCCGGGTGGTGATCGGAGGCACCGACCTGTCCGGGCTGTCCGAGACCCGCCTGACCGAGCTGCGTCGTACCCGGATCGGGTTCGTCTTCCAGGCGTTCAACCTGATCGGCGCGCTCACCGTCGAGGAGAACATCGTGCTGCCTCTGCGCCTGGCCGGCGTCCGTCCGGACCGGGCCTGGCTGACCCAGGTGGTCGAGCGGGTCGGCCTCACCGACCGACTGCACCACCGGCCGGCCGCGCTCTCCGGCGGCCAGCAGCAGCGGGTGGCGATCGCCCGCGCGCTGGCCACCCGCCCCGAGGTCATCTTCTGCGATGAGCCGACCGGCGCTCTCGACTCCCGCAGCGCGGCGGAGGTGCTGACGCTGCTGCGCGCGGTCGTGGACGAGCACGGGCTGACAGTGGTGATGGTGACCCACGACC
>NZ_JAGPXZ010000426.1:0-5321 GCF_018070305.1 Micromonospora sp. M51
GCCGTACACCTTCACCAGGTCGACCGCGGCGACCGCGGCGTGGCTGGTCTGCGGCGGGGCGTGGGTTGTCATCGTTCCTCCAGTGGCTGCGTGGTGACCGGGGAAGCGTCGCCGCCGCGGTGGGGTGGGCGCATCGGCCCGGGGCCGGGTATCGCCGTCACCGGGTCTGCCTTTTGGCCGATCCGGCAGCTCCGCCCGGCTGGCTACGCTGGGTCACCATGAGCGCTCCGGATCTTCGCCGTCTGTGGGTACGCCTGGCCCAGGCGGCCGGGCTGGTGGCCTTTGGCCTCCTCGCTCTGTTCGACTTCACGGCCAGCACTGCGGACGACCGCGGGATCTCGGCTCTTCTGCTCCTGCTGGTGCCGGTGGGGTTGGCGGTGGCGACGGTGCCGCTCTGGCTGCCGGTGCACCAACCGGGTTCGCGCCGGCTGCCGGTGGCCGCGCTGGCCCTCGCCGCCGCCTCACTGGCGGTGACCGCGGGGGTGGTGCTCCTCTCCGCAGGCGGCGGCATCCTGATCGCCCGCACCTGGGGGCTCGCCGAGTCGGCCGGGCTGATCGGCGTGGTCTTCGTGGTGAGCCGTTGGGGCGCGCCCCGGCTCGCCCCGTGGGCGGCGGTGGCCGCCGGGCTCGCCGTGGCCGCGATGCCGCTGCGCGTCGGCACCGACAGCCTGCTGGTGATCTTCGGACTGCTCCAGGCGCTCGCGGCGGCCGGCGCCGCCGGGGTGGGGCTCTACCTGCGGGTGATCGCCGCCGGCCGGGCGCGGGCGATCGCGCTGGTCCGGGCGGAGCAGCGCGCGGAGTTCGCCCGTGACCTGCACGACTTCATCGCCCACCACGTGACCGGGATCGTGGTGCAGGCGCAGGGCGCCCGGTTCGTCGCCGAACAGGACCCGCAGCGGGTGATCGTCGCCCTGGAGCAGATCGAGCGGGCCGGCGCGGAGACGATGGCCTCGATGCGGCGGATGGTCGGGATCCTGCGCAACCCGGACGCCCCGCCGGACGCGCCGCTGGCCCCGCTGGCCGGGGTGACCGAGTTGGAGCCGCTGCTGACCGGGTTCAACGGCGCGGCGAACGCGCCGGCCAGGCTGCACGTGGACGGTGACCTGACCGGACTGCCGGTGGAGGTCTCGACGTCGGCGTACCGGGTGGTGATGGAAGGGCTGACCAACACCCGTCAGCACGCGCCGGACGCCCGATCCGTGGATGTGGTCGTGCGGCGTACCCCGGACTGGTTGCTGGTCCGGGTCGCCGACGACGGTGCCTCGCCGCGCACCGCGCCGGCCCGGGGGCACGGTTTCGGTCTGATCGGCCTCACCGAGCGGGTCCGTGCGCTCGGCGGCACGATCACCGCCGGGCCCGGCGTCGTCGGTGGTTGGGTGCTCGACGCGGCGTTCCCGCTGCCCTCGGCGGTGGCCCGGTGATCCGGGTGTTGATCGCCGATGACCAGGCGATGGTCCGGACCGGCTTCGGCATGATCATTGGCGCCCAGTCGGACATGGAGGTGGTCGGCGAGGCCGCCGACGGGGTGCAGGCCGTCGAACTGGCCCGACGACTGCGCCCGGACGTGGTGCTGCTGGACATCCGGATGCCCCGCCTCGACGGTCTCGAGGCGCTGCGGCTGCTCGCCGGAGCGGGTGTCACCGACCCGGTCCGGGTGGTCGTGGTGACGACCTTCGACCTCGACGAGTACGTGCACACCGCGCTCGCCAACGGCGCCTGCGGCTTCCTGCTCAAGGACTCGGGCCCGGCCCTGCTGGTCGAGGCGGTCCGCGCGGCGGTGTCCGGCGACGCGCTGATCAGCCCCTCGATCACGGTACGACTGTTGGAGCACCTCAGCTCACCGGCCCCGGCGCGCGACGACGGCGGGCTGTCGCCACGGGAACTCGACGTCGTGAAGCTCGTCGCCCGCGGCCTGACCAACGCCGAGATCGCCACCCAGCTCTTCATCGCCGTGGGCACTGTCAAGACCCATCTGGCGAGCGTGCAGATGAAGCTGAAGGCCCGCAACCGGGTCGAGATCGCCGCCTGGGCCTGGGAACGCCGCCTCGTCGGCTGACGGGGCAACGGTGCGACCAGCAGTGGCCTAACATCGTCGACAGTCGATGACTGGTCCGCTGCGGTCACCCGGAAGCGAGGCAAGCATCATGCGCGATCAACAGGGGCGCGGCGTCCGATCCAGGGCCGCCGCGCTGGCCGCCTGCGTGCTCACGACGACAGTGCTGGCGGCGGGCGCGACCCCGGCGTACGCCGCCGCGGACACCGAACGACCCACCGCCCCCGGCCCGATCACCGTCGTCGCCGTCGACACCACCTGGATCGAGCTGACCTGGGCGCCCGCGACCGACAACGTCGGCGTGGTCAGCTACCCGGTCGGCGTCCGGTTCGAGGATTCCGGCGCCCAGTACTCGACCGACACCACCAGCATCCGGATCACCGGCCTGCGGCCGTCGCGCACGTACGTCTTCTCCGTCGCGGCGGTGGACGCGGCCGGCAACCGTTCACTGTCCGACCCGACAGTGCGGGTGACCATGCCACCGGGAGACGACCAACCGCCCGGCGCACCCGGCCAACCGGTCGCCTACGACGTCGCCGCCACGCTGCTGTGGCTGCGCTGGGCGCACTCGGTCGAGAATGTCGCCCTCGACCGGTACGAGGTGTTCCGGGTCGACGCCGGCGGCGTCCTCACCCGGGTCAGCGAGGTGTACCAGTACCCGCCCGGGCGCAACAGCACCCAGATCAGCGGGCTGACGCCGAGCACCACGTACACCTTCGTGGTGCAGGCCCGCGACGAGGCCGGCCACCTGTCACCGATGTCCGCACCGGTCACCGTGACCACGCTGCCGCCACCGCCGAGCTGCACGATCCGCTCGAGGGTGGGGCAGTGGCCCGACGGTCTGGTGGCACGCCTTCTGGTCACCAACACCGGCGCGACGGCGATCGACGGTTGGACGATGCGGTGGCGGTTCTACGCCGCCCAGCAGCTGCGCAGCCTGTGGGGCGCGGAGGTCGTCGACCGCGACAGCAGCTACCTGCGGGTGCGCAACGTCCGCCACAACGCGCTGATCCCACCCGGCGGCACGGTGTCGCTGGGGTTCGTCGCCACCGGATCACAGCCACCGGAGGAGGTCACGCTCAACGGCGGCAGCTGCACGGTGGCGGCTGAGTAACACTCGGGTACGAAGTCTGGCGCGCGCCAGGACATCTTGCGACGCTAACGCCTGTGTATGACTACGACCTGTTGGTGCTGGGTTCCGGACCCAGCGGTCAGAAGGCCGCGATCGCCGCCGCCAAGCTCGGCCGGCGGGTCGGCATCGTGGACCGCCGCGACATGATCGGTGGGGTGTGCATCAACACCGGCACCGTCCCCTCCAAGACCCTGCGCGAGGCCGTGCTCTACCTGACCGGCCTGAGCCAGCGGGACCTGTACGGCAGCAGCTACCGGGTCAAGGAGGAGATCACGGTCAGCGACCTGGCCGCCCGGACCCAGCACGTCATCACCCGGCAGACCGACGTCATCCGCAACCAGCTGGCCCGCAACCGGGTCGCGATGATCACCGGCACCGGACGGTTCGCCGACGCGCACTCGATCTGGGTCGACGGTGGCTCCGGCCGCGAGTCCAAGGTGACCTTCGACAAGATCGTCATCGCCGCTGGCACCCGCCCGGCCCGCCCGGACAGCGTCGACTTCGACGACCGGACCATCGTGGACTCCGACGGCGTCATCAACCTCCAGGCCGTACCCCGCAGCATGGTCGTGGTCGGCGCGGGCGTGATCGGCATGGAGTACGCCTCGATGTTCGCCGCGCTCGGCACGAAGGTGACGGTGGTGGAGCGCCGCGACCGGATGCTGGAGTTCTGCGACGACGAGATCGTCGAGTCACTCAAGTACCACCTGCGCGACCTGTCCGTGGCGTTCCGCTTCGGCGAGGAGGTGGCCGCCGTGGAGAAACACCAGACGGCCGCGCTGTGCGTCCTCAAGAGCGGCAAGAAGATCGTCGCCGACACGGTGATGTACTCGGCCGGCCGGCAGGGCCAGACCGACGACCTGGCGCTGGAGGCGGCCGGGCTGGCGGCCGACCGACGCGGCCGGATCGCCGTCGACGGCAACTACCGCACCTCGGTGGAGCACATCTACGCGGTCGGCGACGTGATCGGCTTCCCCGCGCTCGCGTCCACCTCGATGGAGCAGGGCCGGCTGGCCGCGCAACACGCCTGCGGCGAGCCGATCCGGGAGATGCACGGCCTGCAACCGATCGGCATCTACACGATCCCGGAGATCAGCTTCGTCGGGCAGACCGAGGCGCAGCTCACCGAGAGTTCCACCCCGTTCGAGGTGGGCGTCGCCCGCTACCGCGAGTTGGCCCGGGGTCAGATCGTGGGCGACTCGTACGGCATGTTGAAGCTGCTCGTCTCCCCCGACGACGGCCGACTGCTCGGGGTGCACGTGTTCGGCACCGCCGCCACCGAGATCGTCCACATCGGTCAGGCCGTGGTGGGCTGCGGCGGCACCATCGACTACCTGATCGACGCGGTGTTCAACTACCCGACGCTGGCCGAGGCGTACAAGGTGGCCGCCCTGGACGCGTCCAACAAGATCCGCAACATCACCCGCATCGACGGCTGACTCCTCGGGGCGGCCGGGCCATCCCCGATCACCCGTTGGCGGGATGCCCCGGCGACCGTCGCCGATGCCAGAATTTCCCCATGCGACGCGCCATCGTCGGGCGGGACGAGGTGTTCGACCGGGCCTGGCAGCAGCTGGGCCGATCCGGGCCGGTACTGGTGGAGGGGCCGGCCGGCATCGGCAAGTCCGAACTCTGGCGGGCACTGGTCGCGCACGCCACCCAGGCGGGGTGGCTGGTCCTCAGCTGCGCGCCCACCGAGGCCGAGGCGGAGCTTCCCTACGCCGCCCTGGCCGACCTGTTGCGTCCGCTCGCCGACCAGGTCGCCGCGCTGCCCGGCCCGCAGCGGGCCGCGGCTGAGGTCGTGCTCCTCTCCGGCACCGTCCGGGAGGCCGTCGACACCCGGGTGGTCGGGGCGGCGACCCGGTCCCTGCTGGAAGCCGCCACGACCGACCCCCACTTGAGGACGCTGGTGGCAGTGGACGACGCGCCGTGGCTGGACCGGCCGAGCGAGCGCGCGTTGCGGTACGCGCTACGCCGGGTGGCGGGCCTGAGCGTGCTGGTGAGTCGCCGACGCGGCCAAGGCGACAGCGAGGACGTGCCGCTCGGGCTCGACGACGGCCGCCACGGCAACCGGCTCGACCGGGTGGAGCTGCCGCCACTCGACGTCGGCGCGCTGCACCACGTCGTGCGCGACCA
>NZ_JAGPXZ010000427.1:0-5301 GCF_018070305.1 Micromonospora sp. M51
GCGCTGGCCCTCGACGTCGGGCCGGACCCGGCGTTGGAGCTGTTCGACGCGGAGCTGGCGTTCTATCGGGACGGGGACGCCTTCCTGGTGGCGGGGGGCACGGACACCCTCAGCCGGCTGGCCGAGCGGCTCACCGCCGGCGGCGACCGGACGGGGGCGGCGCGCGCCTGGACGCTGCTGGCCACCGCCGCGTGGAGCCGGGCCGACCGTTCGGCGACGTTGCACTGCCTGGACCAGGCGATCGGGATCTACAGCGACCTGCCGGACAGTCAGGAGAAGGCGGGCGCCCTGCTGGAGCTGGCCCGGGTGCACATGCTGAACGCGGAGACCGAGCCGGCGTGCGCGGCGGCGCGGGCGGCAGCAGCCCTCGCCGAGCGGCTGGAGCTGCGCGAGGTCCAGGCCAACGCCCGGATCACCCTGGCCGTGGCGCGCTACCTGGCCGGCTCCGCCTCGGCGTTCCCGGAGCTGGCGGAGGTGACCGAGCACTGCCGGGTGGAGCGGCTGACCAGTCGACGGCGGGCGGTGCAGAACCTGGCCTGGGCGTTGCAGGAGGAGGGCGACCTGGCCGGCTCGGCCCGGTTGGTCGACGAGCAGCTCACCCTCGACCTGGGCGGCGAGCACAGCCTGGCCACCAGCTTCGCCGACCAGTGGGCGCGGTCGTACTACGCGGGTGACTGGACGGCGGCGCTGGCGATGGCCGCGGAGTCGACCCGACGACCGACCGCGGAGTGGGATCTGCACATCGTGGCGGTCTCGGGTTGGATGCGCGGGCTGGCCGGCGCCGAGCTGGACGAGACCGCGGGACCGGACGGACCGGGTGGGGACCTGGTCGAGCAGGCGCTGGTGGCGGCGCGGCGCAGCGGATTCCACCGGGTGCTGCGCTCCACCCTGGCGCACGCCGCGTTGTGCCGGGCGGTGCAGGGCCGCCGCGACGAGGCGATGGCGCTGCTCACCGAACTGGACGAGGACTGGCGGCGGACTCGGATGATTCCGTTCGCGGAGTGGGTGCCGACGGTCGGTCACGTCGCCGGAGTGCTCGGCGCGGACGCGGCCCGGCTGGTCCGGCAGCTGCTCGACCGGGCGCCCCGGATGACCCCGTGGGCGCACGCCGCCGGTCAGGTCGCCGACGCCACGCTGGCCCGGCACGCCGGGGACGCCCCGACCGCGGCGAGCCTGCTGCGGTCGGCGGCGGGGAGCTACGCCCGGATGACCGACGTGACCGACGAGGTCATCACACTGGCGCTGGCGATCGGCCCGCTGGCCGAGACCGACCCGCCCGCCGCCGCGGCGACCCGGGCCCGTCTGCACGACTTCGCCACCCGCCACCGCGCCCCCCACCTGCTCCAGCTGCCCTGACCGTCGACGGCGGTGGCTAGGCGGCCAGCGGCGCCGGGATGGGTTCCTTGAGCTTCTGGGCGTAGATGTCGACGTACTCCCGGCCGGAGAGCTCCATCAACTCGTACATGATCTCGTCGGTGACCGCGCGCTCGACGAACCGGTCGCCGGCCAGCCCGGCGTAGCGGGAGAAGTCCAGCGGCGCCCCGAACCGGATCCGCACCCGGTCGATCTTGGGGATGAGCTTGCCCGGCGGTTGGATCTCGTCGGCGTTGAGCATCGCCACCGGCACCACCACCGCGCCGCTCTCCAGGGCGAGCCGGGCCACCCCGGTCTTGCCCCGGTAGAGCCGCCCGTCCGGGGAGCGGGTGCCCTCCGGGTAGATGCCGGCCACTCCCCCGGCCCGCAGCACCTGCAACTGGGTGTCCAGGGCGGCGCGGGCGGCCCGGCCGCCGGAGCGGTCCACCGGGATCGTGCCGGTGCCGACGAAGAACATCTTGGTCAGCCAGCCCTTGATGCCCTTGCCGGTGAAGTATTCGGCCTTGGCGACGAAGGTGACCTTCCGGGCGGTGATCAGCGGTGTGAAGATCGAGTCGGAGAAGGAGAGGTGGTTGCTCGCCAGGATCACCGGGCCGGTCGCCGGCACGTTGTGCAGGCCCTCCACCTGCGGGCGGAAGATCAGCTTGAGCAGCGGACCGAGGATGACGTACTTCAGCAGCCAGTAGAGCACCGGCGTCCTTTCCCGTGGTGTGCCCGCGACAGCGCCAGCCGTCGTCGCCGCCGAGCCTACGAAGCGAGCGCTCCCACCACAACGGACGGCGCTGCGGGGCTGCGGCATCGAGCTATGCCACGATCACCGAGATCGCACTTGTCGCGCAAGAACGGACAAAGGAGCCCTGCCGCGACCTGCGGGAGGAGCCGTGACTTTGGAAGACGCGACACAACGCACTCCCGGAACCATGCCCTGACGTGTCACGATTCAGAGCACGGCGTACGGACGGGCGTCGAAGGGCAGCGGTGGCCGCGCCGGAAGGCGCGTTAAGGGGGATGTCCGGGTGTCAGCGGGTGGGGCCCGCCGGGGACGGCGGGACAACGGGCTCGACGCGAACGAGTACGCCGTCGTCGGCGACGTCGATCCGCGCGTCGGCGAGCACCTGCTCGACGTGCTGGCCGCCGGTGGGATCGCCGCCTACCTCCAGCCCTCCGCCGACCTCAACCCGGTCACCCGCACCACCACCGTGCCGGCCCGACCGGTCGACCGGCTCTACGTCGACCGGTCGCATCTGACCACCGCACGGGACTACCTGACCCAACTCGCCGACGAGACCGCCGTGGAGCAGCCGCCGGCCCGCGACGAACCGGACATCGACGCCGAGTGGGCGCGGATCGTGGAGGGCTTCCACACCACCTCCGCACCCGGTGACCACCCGTGGCCCGCCTCCGAGGACGTGGACGAACGGGACACCCGGGACGAGTCGACCCCCGGGTCGTTGACCCGCTCCAGCACCGACGAGCCCGGTCCGACCGCCACCGACGTTCGCCGGCTCCCGTCCGCCACCGACATCTCCGGGATCTCCGTGGGGCGCGGCACCCGACCGGACGAACCCTCGCTGCTGGACGGGCTGGACACCTTCGGTGCCGACCTGCCCGACGACGATGACGACGAGGGCTACCACCCGCCGCCACCGCCCCCACTGCCACGGGTCAGCAAGTACGCGGTGATCGGCGTGCTCGGGGTGGTCGTCGGTTTCGTGCTGTTCCTCTTCCCGTGGCTGCTCCCGATCGACCGCTCGGCGGTCACGCTGTTCGGGTTCACCGGCATCCTGGCCGGTTTCGTCACGTTGGTCTGGCGGCTGCGCCCCGGCGACGAGGACGACGACGACCCGGACAACGGCGCCGTCGTCTGACGTCGGCCCGCATCCCGGGACAGCAGCGCCCCGCCGGTGGCGTAACAGTGGTGTAACTTACTGTCAGTAGGAATACCGCTGTACGTCACTTCCCCCGCTGACTGACCGGTTTTCCCTTGCTCGCGGCGGTCAGTCCTCTGCTGATCGGAATGCCCGAGATGCGACAGAGTTCTCTCGTGGTGGTCGCCAACCGCCTCCCCATCGATGACAATCAGGCGCCCGACGGCGCCTGCGAGTGGCGGCGCAGCCCCGGCGGGCTGGTCAGCGCACTGCACCCGCTCCTGCGGCACACCCCGGCGACCTGGGTCGGCTGGGCCGGTGGCACCGGGCCTGCCCCCGCACTGCCCGACGTCGACGGCGTGCGGATGCACACCGTCGCGCTCAGCCCGGAAGACCTGCGCGACCACTACGAGGGGTTTGCCAACGCCACCCTCTGGCCGCTCTACCACGACTCGGTCGAGCAGCCGCAGCACCACCGTCGGTGGTGGGAGGCGTACCAGCGGGTCAACCAGCGCTTCGCCGAGGCGACAGCGGAGGTGGCCGAGCCGGGCGCGGTGATCTGGGTGCAGGATTACCACCTGCAACTGGTCCCCGGTCAGTTGCGCGCGCTCCGCCCCGACCTGCGCATCGGGTTCTTCCTGCACGTGCCGTTCCCGCCGCCGGAGCTTTTCATGCAACTGCCCCGTCGGGCGGAACTGCTGCGCGGCATGCTCGGCGCCGACCTGGTCGGCTTCCAGCGCGTGCAGGCGGCGCACAACTTCGCCCAACTGGTGACCCGGGTGCTGGAACTGCCCGCCACCGACCGGCGGATCGGCATCGACGACCGGGTCGTCCGCATCGGCGCGTTCCCGGTCTCCATCGACACCGCCGAGATGGCCGCGCTGGCCGACCGGCCGGACGTGGCCGCGCGGGCCCACCGGCTCCGACAGGACCTCGGCGATCCCCGGCAGGTCATCCTCAGCGTCGACCGGATGGACTACACCAAGGGCATCGAGCAGCGTCTCAAGGCGTACAGCGAGTTGCTCGCCAGCGGCGACGTCAAGGTCCGCGACACGGTGCTCGTGCAGGTCGCCATGCCGAGCCGGGAACGCGTCGGCCAGTACCAGATCCTGCGCGAACGCATCGAGCGCGAGGTCGGCCGGATCAACGGCGAGTTCGGCCGGGTCGGCGAGCCGGCGATCCACTACCTCACCCAGCCCTTCGACCGCGCCGAGCTCGCCGCGCTCTACCGGGTCGCCGACGTGATGGCGGTGACCCCGCTGCGCGACGGAATGAACCTGGTCGCCAAGGAGTACGTGGCCGCACGGGTCGACGACACCGGCGCCCTGCTGCTCAGCGAGTTCGCCGGCACCGCCGCCGAGCTGTCCCAGGCGTACCTCGTCAACCCGCACGACCTGGAAGGGCTCAAGCAGGGCCTGCGGGCGGCACTGCGGGCCAGCCCGGCCGACACCACTCAGCGGATGCGCGCCATGCGCGCCCACCTGCACCAGCACGACATCCGGGCCTGGGCCCGCTCCTACCTGCGCGCCCTCGACGAGGGCGGTGCCCTGATCAGCCGCCTGACCAGCACCGAAACCGGCTCCGAGGGCACCGCGCGGGTGCCCCGGCCGGTCGCCCCGACCGGCAGCCCGGCCGTCCACCAGGGCGGCACCTGAGCACTGTCGGCCCGGCTGCTCAGTGCGCCGCGGGCTCCTTCTCCAACCAGTCCAGGATCGCGTCGATCGGCTCCGCCCACCGCACGTCCACCATCAGGTCGTGGCCCATCCCGGGAAAGAGCAACGGGGCCGACCCGTACCGCCGGGCCACCCGGGTCAACGTCGACGCCGGCACCACCCGGTCGTCCGGGCGGCCCAGCACCAGCACCGGGGGCGCGCCCACGGCCGGCTCCGCCTCCGGCGCGCCCAGCAGCGCCCACTGCGCCCGCCGACCCGCCCGACCGAGGCGTCCGACGTAGCGCCGGGCCTCCTCGTCGGGCAACTCACTACTGAACAACTGCCGCCGGTTGAGCCGCAACGGCCCGCCGAACACCGCCGGCAGCGTCCCCGCGGGGTTGCGGCGC
>NZ_JAGPXZ010000428.1:0-5286 GCF_018070305.1 Micromonospora sp. M51
CGCCCGACTGTTCGGTGCCGCGCAGGCGACCCGGGCGAGCATGCGGGCCACCCCGGGGATCTTCGGCGGTTACTGGGCGCAACAGCAGGGGGAGTTGCGCGCGGTGCTGGGCGACGCGGCCTTCGACGACGCGTACGGCGAGGGTGCCGAACTGGGGTTGGACGAGGCCGCCGCGCTCGCACTGGACGTGGAACACCCGGACCTCGCGGCGGATTCGACCCGCTTCAGTACGGGCCTGTCCCAGCCGACCCCACGCCGTCCCGCCGACCCCGACCGCCACCCGGCCACCCGCACCGAAGGCGCCTAACCCCCACCCTGGCCCACCCCCTGCCCGTGTTGATCAAGAGGTTTGCGTCAGAAAACGCGCCTCCGGTGACCGAAACCTCTTGATCAACACAGTTCAGGGGGTGGGGTTCAGCGGTTACTGGCGGGCTTTGGCTTCGGCGTCGGCCTTCATTCGGGCGGCGCGGTCGATGTCGGCCTGCTGGACGGCTGCCACCGAACCGAAGATGCTGACCGCCTGGTAGTAGGTCCAGGCCAGGCTGTAGCAGGCCGGCCGGACGACCGAGTTGTACGTGGCGCAGACCCGCTTCAGGTCCTCGTAGAAGGCGCTGTCGAGGCGGGACTTGTTGGCGGGGAACTGGCCGACCGCCTTGTAGTTGCGGTAGCCGAAGTCGTGCCGGTAGCAGCCCAGGTTGAAGGTGAACCCGAGCGGGTTGTCGGGGCTGGACGAGCAGTAGTCGGTGGACCAGTTGAAGTTGTACTCGGCCCAGGGGGCCCGGTTGACCCGGGCGCTGTTCCACGAGTTGTAGCTGGACGCGCTGGTCTGGGTCCAGCTCGACAGCACGGAGAGCTTCTGGGCGGGGGTGACGGCGGCGGCGGGGGAGGCGATGGTGAGGGTGGCGAGCAGCGCTAACGCGCCCGAGGCGAGCAGGGTGGCGAGACGTCGGGGCACGGGTTACCTCCGCGGGGGGTGAGCGGTGGGACCGAAGTTACCGGCGGGTTACCGGATGTCGATGAGTGTCGATCAGCTGATCAACTACGCGGTATGTGCCTCGCCAACTATTGGTGACATGCGTTGAAACAGACGAATGCCCCGGACGCGCGTGGCGTCCGGGGCACTCAGGAACTGAGTCAGCGCAGCACGAAGGCCGGCGGGCTCGCGGGGCTCTCGTTGGCGGACCGGTCCAGGGCGGTCAGCTGGTAGGTGTAGCGCCGGCCGGGCTCGGCCGAGGTGTCCACCCAGGACTGGTTGGCACCGGCCGTGGCGCGGACGGTGCCGACCAGGTTCGCCGCGTCGGCAGTGGCGCACCGGACGGGCAGCGTGGTGCCGTCGAACCGGTAGATCGCGTACGAGGTGGCGGTGCCGAGCGGGCCGACGCCGTCGGCGGGCTGCCGCCAGGTGAGCCGGACCCCGTCGGCCTGCCGGGTCGTCTTGGTGACCACCGGGAAGAGCAGCGGGCGGGCCGGCAGGTGGGGCATGGCCGGCACCAGCGCCGGGCGGGAGTAGTGCTCAGCCGCGTAGATGTCGGTGGCGCCGAGCCGGTTGGCCCGTACCTGCACGGCGGAGAAGTGCACGTTGCCCTGCACCTCCGGGTACGACCGGTTGAGCGTCAGGTGGTCGGACAGTTCGCGTGGGTTCTGCCAGAACGACCCGTACGCCGGGTCGCCGCTCTTGTAGTCGGCCTGGCCGATGTAGAGCTGCACCCGGGTGCCACGCACCGTCTCGGCCCACCACGGCACCAGGCGCGCGTAGTCCGCCGCCGGGTACTGGCCGATGTACCAGTAGAGCTGCGGCACCACGTAGTCGATCCACTCCTGCTTGATCCACTTACGGGTGTCGGCGGAGATGATGTCGTACGACTGGCTGCCGGTGGTGTCCGAGCCGAGCGGGTCGGCGGCCTTGTTGCGCCAGATGCCGAACGGGCTGACCCCGAACTTCACCCACGGCTTCGCCGCCTTGATCTTGCCGTTCATCTCCTGGATCAACAGGTTGATGTTGTCCCGCCGCCAGTCGGCCCGGTCGGTGAAGCCCCGGTTGTGGGCCGCGAAGGTCGCGTCGTCCGGCACCTGGTAGGTGCCGCTCGGGTAGGGGTAGAAGTAGTCGTCGAAGTGGACGCCGTCGATGTCGTACCGCTTGACCGCGTCCATCATGGCGGTCTGGACGAACTCGCGGACCTCGGGGATTCCCGGGTTGTAGTAGAGCCGGCTGCCGGCCACTCCGGCCGGTGGGTAGGCGAACGTCCACTCGGGGTGCTGCTGGGCCGGGTGGCCGGGGGCGAGTTGGGCCAGGTCGGCGCCGGCGCCGCCGGGGGCCGGCATGGAGACGCGGTACGGGTTGAACCAGGCGTGGAACTCCAGGTTCCGTTTGTGCGACTCGTCGACCAGGAAGGCCAGCGGGTCCCAGCCGGGGTCCTGGCCGCGTACCCCGGTCAGGTATTCCGACCACGGCTCGTACGGCGAGGGCCAGAGCGCGTCGGCGGTGGGCCGGACCTGCACCACGACGGCGTTGTGGTTCAGGCGCCCGGCCAGGTCGAGCAGTTCGCGGTACTCGGCCTGCTGGGCGGCGATCCGGTCCGGCGCGGTCTGGGACGCCTTGCTGGGCCAGTCGATGTTGACCACCGACGAGATCCACATGGCCCGGAACTGTCGCTTGGGGGTGGCCGGGTCGGTGGCGCAGGCAGCGGTGGTGGTGGTGTCGGCCGCGCTGGGCGCGGCGCTCGCGGGGGTGACGCTGACAAATGTGCCGAGCAGGGCTGCGACCAGCCCGGCGGCTCCGAGTTGGGTGGCTTTCATGCGGTGTGTCCCTTCGGTGGGGCTCCCGGATGTTTCGCGCGGCGCGCGGCAACATTCGCCGTCGGTGTCCGCGTTCCTGGTAGGAAATTTTCACAGTCTGGCCATCGCCGCAAGAGTTCGGGGTTGACCAATCGCGCCGCTGGGTAGCAACGGCGGTCACCGGCCGCCACGGAGGTGGTCGCACGGTGGGAGGGGTGACCGGGTGTCCGTGCTGCGCACAAAACCAATCAAGGACGTGATAGCCCAGGGTGAGGCGGACGGCAGCGACGGCCAACTGGGGCTGAAGCGACGGCTCGGTGCGATCGACCTCACCGGCTTCGGCATCGGCATCGTGATCGGCACCGGCATCTTCACGCTCACCGGGATCGAAGCCCGGGACAGCGCCGGGCCGGGCGTGGTGATCTCCTTCGCCATCGCCGGCGTGGTGGCCCTGCTCGCCGCCCTCTGCTACGCCGAACTGGCCTCCAGCGTGCCGACCGCCGGCAGCGCCTACACCTACGCGTACGCCACGATGGGCGAGATCGTCGCCTGGATCATCGGCTGGGACCTGCTGCTGGAGTTCGCGCTCGGCGCCGCGGTGGTGGCCCGGGGCTGGTCCGGTTACCTCGCCGAACTGCTCGACCTGCCGACCCGGTGGTTCGGCGAGGAGGGCAGCACCGTCAACGTTGGCGCCATCGCCATCGTGCTGATCCTCGGCATCGTGGCGATCGTCGGCATCCGCGAATCCGCCCGGATCACCAACCTGCTGGTGCTGGTCAAGGTGGCCATCTGTGTCTTCGTGGTGGTCGCCGGGCTGTTCTTCGTCAAGGCCGCCAACCTCACCCCGTTCATCCCGTCGGCCGAGCCCGCCGGAAGCGGCGACGACGGCATCAAGCAACCGGTCACCCAGGCGCTGTTCGGGCTGGAGCCGTCGGTCTTCGGTTTCGTCGGGGTGCTCAGCGCCGCCGCCGTGGTCTTCTTCGCGTACACCGGGTTCGAGGCAGTGGCCAACCTCGGCGAGGAGACGCGCAAGCCCAAGCGGGACCTCACCCTGGGTCTGCTCGGCACGCTGCTGATCTCCACGGTGCTCTACATCGGCGTGTCGCTCGTGGTGGTCGGGATGGTGCCGTACACCGAGATCGACCGGGGCGCCCCGATCGCGTCCGCCTTCGAGTCGGTCGGCGCGGGCTGGGCGGCAGTACTGGTCTCCATCGCCGCCGTCGCGGGCCTGACCAGCGTCATCCTGGTCGACCTGGTAGCCATGGGCCGGATCGGTTTCGCCATCGCCCGGGACGGGCTGATCCCACCCTCGATCGCGAAGGTGCACCCGCGTTGGGGGACCCCGTACCGGATCTCGGCGATCATGACGGTGGCGGTCGCGCTGCTGGCCGGCTTCCTGCCGCTGTCCGCGCTGGCCGACCTGGTCAGCATCGGCGCGCTCTGCGCCTTCGTGCTGGTGTCGGTGGCGGTGCCGATCCTGCGCCGCAGGCGGCCGGACCTGGAGCGGCCGTTCCGGGTGCCGTTCTCGCCGGTGCTGCCGATCGTCTCGGCGCTGGCCTGCTTCTACCTGATGCTCAACCTGTCGGTGGAGACCTGGCTGCGGTTCCTGGCCTGGATGCTGCTCGGCGCGTTGATCTACTTCGGTTACGGCTACCGCCGCAACCGGTTGGCCCGACACGAGCCCGCAGTCGCCCCGGGTCCCCGTGAGCCGACCGCCGACAGCTGATCCGACGGAACGAGGAAGGGCCCCTTGCCGCTGCGAGGGGCCCTTTCCCTGTCGCTGGTACCCCTGGCGGCGGTGGCGCTGACGGTATGGTGCGCCCGTCACCTCGGGGAGGTTGCGGCGTGCGACACAGACTCAAGGACGTGGCCGAGCGAGCCGGCGTCTCCGTGAAGACCGTCTCCAACGTGGTGAACGGCCACGTCCATGTCCGACCGGACACCCGGGCACGGGTCGAGGAGGCGATCAGCGAACTCAACTACCGGCCCAACCTCTCCGCCCGGCACCTCCGCAAGGGGCGTACCGGCGTGATCGCGCTGGCTGTTCCGGAACTGGACATCCCGTACTTCGCCGAGCTGGCCCGCTACGTGGTCAGCGCCGCCGCCGGGCACGGCTGGACGGTGCTGATCGACCAGACCGGCGGTCGGCGGGAGCAGGAAAGGGTGCTCGCCTCAGGCATCACCGGCCACCTGATCGACGGGCTCATCATCAGCCCGCTGGGGCTCACCGCGGCGGACCTGGCCGGCCTGGACGGCACCCCGATGGTGCTGCTCGGCGAGCGGATCGCAGACGGCCCGGCGGATCGTGTGGTGATCGACAACGTGGCGGCGGCCCGGGAGGTCACCGACCACCTGATCCGGTTGGGGCGTCGCCGGATCGCCGCCGTCGGCGCGCAGCGCACCGACGAGGGCGCCAGCGCCCGGCTGCGCCGGGCCGGTTACCGGGACGCGCTGCGCGCCGCCGGGCTCGACGACGACCAGGCCCTGGTGGCGTCCGCGCCGGCCTGGCAC
>NZ_JAGPXZ010000429.1:0-5268 GCF_018070305.1 Micromonospora sp. M51
CCACCGCCCGCTTCCGGTCCCAGGCCATCGCGGCCCGGGCGGTGTGAACACCGGCGGCCGGTCCCGGGACCGGCCGCCGGTGACCGTCGGGGCCGCCGACCCGGTCAGCGCGGCGGGCCACCCCGGCGGTTGCGCATCAGACGCAGCACCAGGAACACGACGATCGCGACCACCACCAGGCAGCAGAGCAGCGGCAGCACCCCGAACCCGCTGCGGCCACGCCGCCGGGCGGCCTCCACCACGAGTTCGCCGGTGCCCGTGGACGCCCAGGCCGCCACGGGCACGAAGACCGCCAGTACGACCGCACCGAAGACCGCGCTCAGGCGGCCCCACCACTTACCGAATGAAGACATGTGCCCATCCTCGCCGAAGGGCGCAACCTCGGCACGTTGGTCCACGCGGATTTCCCGGGAGCGGAATGTCCGGAACGCTCCGGCCGGCGCGCAACGTGTTCGCAACGCCCCGGCAAAGATGATGATCTTTACATGAATGTCTTGAGGTGATCGGATTCGCCTCATGGTCAACTCTGTAGACAGTGCGCGGATCTCTCGCACCCGAAGATCTGCGGCGGCAGCGGTCGGCGTCACCCTCGTCGCCGCTCTCCTCACCCCCACCGCGGCGCACGGCGCCCCGCCGCCCCCACCGGCACCGCCCACGAAACCCGCTCCGAGCGGTGCCGCGGACCGTACCCCCGTCACGGTCACGCTGATCACCGGCGACCGGGTGACGGTGACCCCGGGCCGGCCCGGTGCGACTCCCTCGGTGGACGTCAAGCGCGCGCCCGGCGCCACCGGCTCCGTACGCATCTCCACCGAGGGCCGGGACACCTACGTCTACCCGGACGAGGCGGTGCCCTACCTCGCCACCGGCCGGCTCGACAAGCAGCTGTTCGACGTCACCCAGCTCATCGCCCAGGGCTACGACGACGCGCGGAGCGCCGAACTCCCCCTGATCGTCACCCGTACGACGGGGTCGGCGAAGCTCAGGACCGCGACCACGCTGCCGGGCACGCAGACCACGCAGCAGCTTCCCTCCGTGCGGGGTGAGGCGATCCGCACCCGCCGGTCACAGGCCGCGGACTTCTGGTCGGCCCTCACCGACGGGCGGTCACCGACCGCCCGCAGCGCTGCCACCCCGGCACCCTCCTTCACCGCCGGCATCGACAAGGTGTGGCTCGACGGCAAGGCGACGGCCAGCCTGGCCGACACCACCGCCCAGGTCGGCGCTCCGGCGGCGTGGGCCGCGGGTGGCACCGGCGACGGGGTCCGCGTCGCCGTCCTGGACAGCGGGGTGGACACCACCCACCCGGACCTGGCCGACCGGGTGGTGGCCTCCCGGAGCTTCATCCCCGGCCAGGACGTGATCGACCGGAACGGGCACGGCACCCACACCGCCTCCACGGTGGCCGGGACGGGCGCAGCCTCCGGCGGCCGGGAACGGGGGGTGGCACCCGACGCCGACCTGGTGATCGGCAAGGTCCTCGACGAGTACGGCAGCGGATCCATCTCGGGGATCATCGCGGGCATGGAGTGGGCGGCGCGGGCCGAGCACGCCAAGGTGATCAACATGAGCCTCGGCGTGAGCGCCTGGCACACCCAGGACGACCCGCTGAGCCAGGCCGTCAACCAGCTGACCGCCGAGACGGGTGCGCTCTTCGTCGTGGCCGCCGGCAACAGCGGACCAGATCCGTACACCCTCGGTGCCCCAGGCACCGCGGACGCCGCGCTGACCATCGGCGCGGTGGACACCTCCGACCACCTGGCCGGCTTCTCCAGCGTCGGGCCCCGGATGAACGACGAGGCACTCAAGCCCGACATGACCGCTCCCGGGGTGGACGTGCTGGCGGCCCGCTCGCAGCACATCTCCTGGGGTGAGGGCTACTACTACGTCGACAGCGGCACCTCGATGGCGGCGCCCCACGTCGCCGGGGCGGCCGCGCTGCTGGCCCAGAAGCACCCGACCTGGAGTGCGCGGCAGATCAAGGACGCGCTGATGAGCACCAGCGTCCGCACGCCCGACTACGACGCCTACCAGGCCGGCAGCGGTCGGTTGAACGTCGCCGCCGCCTACCACCAGGACCAGGTCATCGCGACCGGGTCGGTGGACGCCGGACTCGTCGGGTGGTCGCCGGGCAGCACCCCACAGCCGATCAGGCGGACCATCACCTACACCAACACCACGGACAGCCCGGTCACTCTGACGCTCTCCGTCGACCAGGGCGCCTCCCCCGCGCGGACGTTCACGGCGACCGCCGAGCGCCTCACGGTGCCCGCCCGGGCGAGCGCGACCGCCGACGTCGTGGTGGCCCCGGCCGGTCTCCCCGCCGGCAGGTACTCCGCCCAGGTCACGGCCCGGTTCGCGACCGGCGAGGTGCACACTGCCGTCGGGCTCGCCGTGGAGTCCGAGAAGCACGACCTCACCATCCACCTGAAGGACCGCGCCGGGCGACCCATGAGCGGTGAGGTCGAGGTCGTCAACGCCGACACCGGTTCGGCCTTCATGTGGGTGCCGGACGGAAAGCTCACCGCCCGCCTCGCGCCCGGCTCGTACACCCTCGCGGCGGCGGACGTGGAAGGTCTGCACGGGCCCCGCTCCCTCGGCCTCGCGATGCTGACCGCTCCCGAGGTCGACCTGAGCACCGATCGGGTGGTGGAACTCGACGCCGCGCGGGCCCGCCAGGTGAAGGTGGCGACAGCCCAACCGACCGCCGTCGTCAACAGCCGCATCGACGTCTACCGCTCCTTCACCGAGAGCGAACCGACACCCACCGACTGGAACGCCCTGCGCGAGACGTTCTGGCCCGGTGCCGGCTACGACAGCCTGTGGGCCCTGCCGACCGGGAACAAGGTGCGCAAGGGCAGCTTCGTCTTCACCACCCGGATCCGCGCCGAGCAGACGCCGCTGGCCATCAGCTACCCCGGCCAGCAGCTCAACGACCCGCTCGCGCAGCCCGGTTCCCCGCCGCTGCCCGACGGCACCACGCGCCTGGACGCCGTCTTCGCGGGTGCCGGCGGCACCGCCGACTACGCCGGCCTCGCCGCCCGCGGCAAGGCCGTGGTCGTGCGCGGCAACGAATCGGTGACCCCCACGGATCAGGCGGCGGCGGCGCACACCGCCGGCGCGGCCATGCTCGTCGTGGTCAACGACCGCGCGGGCCGCAAGAGCGACTGGTACGGCAACCCCGACGCCGTGACGACCGGACCGATCCCGGTGGCCTCGGTGACCATGGACGAGGGCGAGGCGTTGATCCAGAAGATCGGCGCTGCCGGCCGCAAGCCGCTCCGGCTGGTCGTCGTCGCCCATCCCAGGGCCACGTACCTGTACGACCTGGTGGACTACCACCGTGGCGCGGTGCCGAAGGACCCGTCGGCCAAGACCGACCCGGGCAACCTCGCCCGGATCGATCTCACCTTCTCCCCGCCCCCGGGCAAGCAGTCCAGCGAGACGCGGGTGGACTTCCCACCGTACGAGTACGCGGCGGCACGCCCGTTCCCGTTCGAACCGGTCGCGCCGGGGCCGCGTACCGACTGGGTCTCCGCGGGTGGCGGCGTCACGTGGATGCAGTACGCCGACGTCGCCGACTGGGCACGGTCCAACACGGAGGCCATCGCCTACCGGCCGGGCAGCGTGCAGAAGGACCGCTGGTTCGGGCCCGTCACCCGACCACGGCTGCTCAGCACCGAGATCCCGTTCCGGGGCGAGACCGCCATGAGCGCCTACATCCAGGGGTTCGGCGACGCGGGTGCCGCACACAGTGGCGGGGCCAGCATGTCGCAGGTCGCCACGTTCTATCAGGGCGACAAACAGCTGACCCAGTTCAACGGCTGGCCGGAGGTCGGCGCGGGTGACCTGTCGCCGGAGAAGCTGCCGTACCGACTGGTCGTCGAGACCACGGGCAACCCCGAGTTCAGCCCGTACTCGACCGCCACGCACACCGAGTGGAGCTTCGTCTCCGGCGGCAGCACGCAGGTGCAGGCCATCCCGTTGGTCCAACTGGACTACGGAACGGACGTGGACCTCGCGGGTCGGGCGAAGCGCCGAACGGACCTCACGGTCAGCCCCGTGGTGGTGGGCAGCACCGCGGCCCGGGACGCCGTGTCGTCGCTCCGACTGGAGATCTCGTACGACGACGGGGCGACCTGGCAGCGGCAGGACCTGCGGGAGAAAAAGGGCGCCTGGCAGGCGTCCTTGAACGCGCCGCAGCGGGCCGACTTCGTGTCGATCCGGGTCACCGCCACGCAGCGCAACGGCGGCGGCGTCACCCAGACCGTCACCCGGGCCTTCGGCCTGCGGTAGCACCCGCCGGGGCCGGTGCCTGCACGGTGCCGGCCCCTCCCGGGAACGCTCGGGTCACAGCGGCACCAAACAAGTCCGGCCCCCACAGTGTGGGGGCCGGACTCATATCACTTTCAGTGGTAGCGGGGACAGGATTTGAACCTGCGACCTCTGGGTTATGAGCCCAGCGAGCTACCGAGCTGCTCCACCCCGCGTCGACTGGTTAAGACTATCCCATCCGTCCCAGTCATGATCAGTGGGGGTCACCAACCGCCGCGGCCCGGCACCCCCGCAACGTCGAAGCCCGCCCCCGGTGACCCGGAGGCGGGCTTCGAACTGCTGTTTCTCTCGTAGCGGGGACAGGATTTGAACCTGCGACCTCTGGGTTATGAGCCCAGCGAGCTACCGAGCTGCTCCACCCCGCGTCGGCTCGCTAACCGTAGCGCACCACCCCCGGGCCCCGCAAAACGACATCCGAATCCGCCGGCTGGCGGCCGGCACACCCCGGTCAGCCGAGCCACCTCCGAATGGCGGTGACCGCGCGTCGACCGTCCGCGTCGACCTGCGCCCGCTGGCTGGAGGTGCCCTCCCAGCCCTGCTCCCAGAGGATGGTCACCACGTCGCCGACCCGGATCGCCCGGACCAACCG
The DNA here is from genome assembly GCF_018070305.1 of Micromonospora sp. M51. Taxonomy (NCBI): domain Bacteria; kingdom Bacillati; phylum Actinomycetota; class Actinomycetes; order Micromonosporales; family Micromonosporaceae; genus Micromonospora; species Micromonospora sp. M51. The sequence continues at coordinate 4,925 of NZ_JAGPXZ010000429.1, forward strand.
AACGTCCTGCACACCGGTCGGGTCGCCGTTGACGTCCTGACCCGCGCTACGCATCTCGAACCGCACCGACTCGTCGCCGAACCCGCTGTCCGGGAGCAGCCGCTGTCGACTCCGCACCGCCGTGTCGCCGCCCGGCAGCTTCTGCTCGGGGCAGTCCCGCACCGCCTGCCGCAACTCGTCCAGCACGTCGTCGGCGCGCCCGGCCCGGTAGATCGTGATCGAGTGCGTGTAGGTGCCGTCCGGGACGTACCCCTTGGGGGTCTGCGGCAGCTTGTAGATCAGCAGCCGGGTGCGGCGGTCCACGACCGCCTCGCTCCCGATGTCCGCGCCGCACAGGCCCGGCA
>NZ_JAGPXZ010000043.1:0-16149 GCF_018070305.1 Micromonospora sp. M51
TTGGTCCCCACCAACCGGCTCTCGGTACGGGACCTCGTGATGCACGGTGACGCCCCGCGCGACGTGCTCGCCGACCCCAAACTGGAACGTGACCCCTCCATCGCCCACCAGATCTACGCGCTCGCGGCGCCCCAGCCGCGCGACGTGTTCGTGGTGGCGTCCCAGTCCGGCATCAACGGCTCGGTGGTCGAGCTGGCGGCGCTGGTCACCGAGCGCGGTCACCCGTTGATCGCGGTCACCTCGGTCGAGCACACCGCACGGGTGGCGCCACGGCACCCGTCCGGGCATCGGCTCGCCGACCTCGCCGACGTCGTGCTGGACAACGGCGCGCCGTACGGCGATGCACTGCTGCCGCTCGAGGGCGGCGGCGCGGTCTGTGCGGTCTCCTCGGTCACCACGGCGCTGCTGGCGCAGCTGCTGACCGCGGAGGTCGTACGACGGTTCCACCAGGCCGGAGAGGTACCCCCTATCTACCTCTCCGCCAACGTCCCCGGAGGGGACGAGCACAACCTCGCCCTCGAGTCGGGGTACGCCGGACGTCTCCGGCGTACCGCATGACCCGAATTCCACAAGGAGAGACGACGATGTCGATTACCCCCGAACACCCGGCCGCACTCGACCGTCGCACGGTGCTGCGTCGCGCCGCCGCCGTGGGCATGCTCGCCACTCCGGCCATCGGCCTGCTCGGTGCCTGCGCCACCAGCAGCAACGACGGCGACAACGAGCAGGTCGCCGGCGGCACGAAGAGCGAGAAGAACCCGCTGGGCGTCAAGGAGGACGCCGCGATCGAGGTGGTCATCTTCAACGGTGGCTACGGCGAGAAGTACGCCACCGACGTGCACGAGCCGCTGTACAAGAAGGCGTTCCCCAAGGCGGAGGTCAAGCACCAGGCCACCCAGGCCGTCTCCACCGTGCTCCAGCCGCGGTTCGCCTCCGGTAACCCGCCGGAGTTCGTGAACAACTCGGGCGAGAAGCTGATGGACTTCGGCGCGCTCGTGGCCGACGGTCAGCTCCAGGACCTCACCGAGCTGTGGGACGCGCCGTCGGTCGACGACCCGGCGAAGAAGGTCCGCGACACGGTGGTGCCCGGCACCATCGAGGCGGGCTCGTTCAACGGCAAGCCGTACGTCCTGTACTACGTCTCCACGGTCTTCGGCATCTGGTACTCGGGCAAGCTGTTCAAGGACAACGGCTGGGCGCCGGCGAAGAACTGGGAAGAGTTCATCGCCCTGCTCACGGCCATCAAGGCCAAGGGCATCACCCCGTACGGCTACGCCGGTGCGAACGCGGCCTACTACCAGTGGAACGTGATCCTCACCCACGCCGCCAAGATCGGCGGCGTGGACGTGCTGAAGAACATCGACAACCTGGAGGACGGCGCCTGGCAGCAGGACGCCGTGAAGCAGGCGGCCACCGCGTGGGCCGAGGTCGGCGCGAAGTTCAGCGACAAGAGCTTCGAGGGCCTCAAGCACACCGACGTGCAGCTGCGGCAGAACCAGTACAAGGTGGCCCTCTACCCGAGCGGTGACTGGCTGGAGGGCGAGCAGAAGAAGGACACGCCGGCCGGCTTCGACTACCAGCTCATGCCGGTGCCGAGCATGTCCGCCTCGGACAAGCTGCCGGCCACCGCGCTGCGGGCCACCGCCGGTGAGGGCTACTTCGTCTCGGCGAAGAGCAAGAACCCCAAGGGTGGCCTGGAGTACATGCGCCAGATGCTGTCCAAGGAGGGCGCGAAGGGCTTCACCGAGGTCGTCAAGGCCCCGACCGTGGTCCCCGCCGGTTCGGAGGGCTTCGCCTTCCCGCCCGGCGTGGCCAGCTCGCAGGCCGCGCTCAAGGCGGCCGGTCAGGACGTGTTCAACCTGTACTTCGACGGCTGGTACAAGGAGCTCGACACGGAGGCGCGGACCGCCACCAACGAGCTGATGTTCGGCCGGATCAACGCGGACGCCTTCGTGGAGCGGATCCAGAAGCGTGCCGACGCGATCAAGAAGGACAGCTCCGTCGCCAAGTTCAAGCGCTGATCGATCGGAGCTAGGGTCATGCGGCACGGCAAGTATCCATTCGTGATCGGGTTCCTGTTCGCCCCGGTCGCGCTGTACGTGACATTCGTGATCTGGCCGTACGCGCAGGCGTTCCAGATCTCGATGACCAACTGGCGGGGGCTCTCCGCCCCGCAGTGGGTGGGCTTCGACAACTACCGGAGGTTGCTCGACGACGGGGCCTTCTGGAAGGCGGTCCAGCACCACGGCGTACTGCTGCTTGCCCTGCCGCTGATCACTATCGCCATCGCCCTGTTCTTCGCCTTCCTGCTCAACGTGGGCGGCAAGAGCAGCGGTGGTCAACGCCAGGGGGTCTGGGGGGCGAAGTTCTACCGGGTGGTGTTCTTCTTCCCCCAGGTCCTGGCGGTGGCCATCATCGCGGTGTTGTTCCAGATGGTGTACCGGCCGAACGAGTCCGGTCTGATCAACGGCGTACTGATGAAGTTCGGCCTGGAGCCGATCCTCTTCCTGGTGAAGCCGAACCTGGCCCTCTGGTCGATCATCGCGGTGCTGGTCTGGCAGGCGGTCGGCTTCTACGTGGTGCTCTTCTCGGCGGGGATGGCCTCCATTCCCGGTGAGATCTACGAGGCCGCCGAGATGGACGGGGCGTCGAAGGTGACCCTGTTCTTCCGGGTCACCCTGCCGCTGCTGTGGGACACCCTCCAGGTGGCCTGGGTCTACCTCGGGATCGCGGCGTTCGACGCGTTCGCCATCGTGGCGGTGCTCTCGGTGGACGGTGGCGGCCCGGACGGCGCCACCACAGTGCTGGCCATGGAGATCTACCGCAACGCGTTCGTCTACTCGAAGTACGGCTACGCCTCGGCGATGGGCGTGGCGTTGTTCTTCCTCACCCTCACGTTCGCGGCGCTGACGCTGCGGCTCACCAAGCGGGAAAGCGTGGAGTACTGATGAATCCGCAGTCGACGCTGCCGCCCCCGGCGGCGCTGCCGCCGAAGACCGGTGACCCGTCCGCCCCCGCCGGGCCGGGGCGTAAGGGCCCCCGCTCGGAGGTACGGTTCTTTGCCAGCCTGGGGCACGTCGCGCTCGCCGTCTGGGCGGTGATCGTGATCGTGCCGATCCTCTGGACCTTCCTCGCCGCGTTCAAGAACACCAGCGAGATCTTCAGCAGCCCGTGGACGCTCCCGGCGGAGCTGCGCTGGGAGAACTTCTCCCGGGCCTGGACCAAGGCGCACGTCGGGCGGTACTTCCTGAACAGCGTGATCGTGGTGTCGTGCAGCACCTTCCTCACCATGCTGCTCGGCTCGATGGCCGCGTACGTGCTGGCCCGCTACAAGTTCTGGGGCAACCGGGCGGTCTACTTCCTCTTCGTCTCGGGGTTGGCCTTCCCGGTCTTCCTGGCTCTGGTGCCGCTCTTCTTCGTGGTGAAAAACCTGGGTCTGCTGGACACCCACACCGGCGTGGTGCTGGTCTACACCGCGTACTCGTTGCCGTTCACCGTGTTCTTCCTGGCGGCGTTCTTCAAGACGCTGCCGTCGTCGGTGGCCGAGGCGGGGATGATCGACGGCTGTGGGCACAGCCGACTGTTCTTCCAGGTGATGATGCCGATGGCGAAGCCGGGCCTGATCAGCGTCGCGATCTTCAACATCATCGGTCAGTGGGCGCAGTACCAGCTCCCGTTGGTGCTGCTCTCCAACGCCAAGGACAAGTGGGTGCTCACCCAGGGCATCGCCGACATCTCGGTCAACGCCGGCTACGAGGCGGACTGGTCCGGGTTGTTCGCCGCGCTGACCATCGCCATCCTCCCGATGATCCTCGTGTACGCGCTGTTCCAGCGGCAGATCCAGGCCGGCCTCACCTCCGGTGCGGTGAAGTAGGGCGTCTCACCGCTCGTCGACGCGGGTGTGCCAGGAGCGCCACAGGGCCGCGTACGCGCCACCGGCCGCCACCAGCTCGTCATGGCTGCCGATCTCGGTGATCCGGCCGTCCGCGAGCACGGCGACCCGGTCGGCGTCGTGCGCGGTGTTGAGCCGGTGCGCGATCGCGATGACGGTCCGTCCGGAGAGCACCGCGGCCAGCGCGCGCTCGGTCCGTCGGGCAGTGGACGGGTCGAGCGCCGCTGTCGCCTCGTCCAGGATCAGCGTGTGCGGGTCGGCGAGCACCAACCGGGCCAGCGCGAGCTGCTGGGCCTCGGCCGCACCGAGCTGACGGGCCCCGTCGCCGAGCGGGGTGTCCAGGTCGTCGGGGAGCGCGGCGAACCAGTCGGCGCCGACCGTGGCGAGCGCGGCGCGCATCTGGTCGTCGGAGGCGTCGGGCGCGGCGAACGAGAGGTTGTCGCGTACCGAACCGATGAAGACGTGGTGCTCCTGGGTGACCAGGGCGATCCGGCGGCGGCGCTCGGCCGGGTCGAGGTCGGTGACCGGGCAGCCGCCGATGCTGACGACACCCTGCCGTGGCGCGTCGATCCCGGCCAGCAGCCGGGCCAGTGTGGACTTGCCGGCGCCGGACGGGCCGACGACGGCCAGCCGCTCGCCGGGCTGCACCTCCAGGTCGATGCCGTGCAGCACGTCCGGCCCGTCGGAGTAGGAGAACCGTGCCCCCCGCACGACGAGCCGCTCACCTGGGGACGAGGCCGTCGTGCCGGGTGGTTCCGGCGGAACCATGCCGACACCGAGCACCCGGGCGTACGACGCGAAGCCGCGTTGCGCCTGCTCGGTCCACTGCAACAGGCGGTCCAACGGGTCGATCGCCTGTTGCAGGTAGAGCGCGGCGGCGACCACCGCGCCGAGCGACACCATGTCCCGGGCCAGCAGGTAGCCCCCGACGAGCAGGACCATGGCGACCGGCAGCGGGTAGCTGGCCTCGACGACCGAGAAGAACACGGTACGCAGCGCGAGGGTCGCCCGACGGGCCCGCCACACCAGCGTGACGCGGGTGGTGCCGTGGCGGACCCGCTCGTCGGCCAGCCGCAGCGCCTCCACCGTGCGGGCGCCCTCGGCGGTGGTGGTCAGCGTCTCGGTCAGCTCGGCGGCCGCCGCGCCCTCGGTGAGGTACGCGGAGCTGGCCCGGCGCAGATACCAACGGGTCACCGCCACGATCGACGGGAGCCCGGCCAGCGCGGCCAGCCCGAGCAGCGGGTGCAGCAGGAAGACCGCACCGAACAGCAACGTCAGCTGCACGGTGGCGATGACGATGGTGGGCACCACGTCGCGCACCGTGCTGCCGACCGTCGACACGTCGACGGAGCTGCGGGTGGCCAGGTCACCAGAGCCGGCGCGCTCGACGACCGAGACCGGCAGCCCGAGAGTCCGGGAGACGAACTGCTCGCGCAGTTCGGCGACGGCCCGTTCGCCGAAGCGGTGGCCGGCATACTGGGCGTATCGGGAGAGCAGGGCACTGACCAGGACACAGCCGGCGATGGCCAGTGCCAGCCGGTCCACAGTGGCCACGCCCGCGCCCGCGGCGACCCGGTCGACGATGGTGCCCAGCAGCCACGGCGGGGCGAGCCCGGCGACCGCGGCGGCGCTGTGCAGCGCCAGCACCACCCCGACGGCGCGCCGGTGTCGGCTGATCATGTCGCGCAGGGCCCGTCGGACGGGGGCGCGGTCGGCCACCGGCAGGCGGCTCACCGGTACGCCTCCTCGCTGCCCCGGGCCACCAGGTGCCGGTAGGCCGGGTCGCTGTCGAACAGGTCGGTGTGGCTGCCGGTGCCGGTGACCCGGCCGGCGCTCACATGCGCGACCAGGTCGGCCCGGCCGAGCAGCAGCGGTGACGTGGCGATCAGCACGGTGGTCCGCCCGGCCCGGGCGGTCCGCAGCCGCTCGGCGATCCGCGCCTCGGTGTGCGCGTCCACCGCCGACGTCGGGTCGATGAGGATCAGCACCTCCGGTTCGCGGTGCAGCGCCCGGGCCAGGCGCAGCCGTTGGCGCTGGCCGCCGGAGAGCGTCCGGGCGCGGGCGTCGATCGGGGTGTCCAGCCCGGCGCGCAGGGCGTCGACGACGTCCTGCGCGGAGGCGGTTCGCAGGGCCGCGCCGATCCGCTCGTCATCGTCGTCGGCCCCGGCGCCAAGGATGTCGCGCAGCGTGCCGGCGAACAGGTACGAGTCGTGGTCGGCGACGAGGATCCGGGCGCGGACCTCGTCCAGGGCCACGTCGCGCAGCGGCACACCGCCCCAGGTGACACCGCTGACCACGTACCGGCCGAGCCGGTCGGCCAACGCCACGGCCGTCGCCGGGTCGTCCACCGCCACGCCGGTCAGCGACCCGGCGCGCACTGTCAGCCCGGTCACCGGGTCGTGCAGGTCGGCCGGGCCGTCCGGCGCGGCCGGGCCGTCCGGCGCGGCCGGGCCGTCCGGCGCGGCCGGGCCAGGTGGCCGGCGTGCCTCGGGCACGGAGCCGGGCCGGCGTGCCTCGGGCCGGCGTGCCTCGGGCGTTTGATCGGGCCGGCGTGCCTCGGGCGTGGAATCGGGCCAGCGGCGACCAGGTCCACCGACGTCGTCAGGTGTCACGTTGAGCAGGTCGGCGATGCGCCGGGCGGCGACCCGACCCCGGATCAGCTGGTGACTGCCCTCCAGCAGAAACCAGACCGGCACGATCAGGGTCGCCACGTAGCCGTAGACGGCGACCAGTTCGCCGATCGTGACGTCACCGGTCACCGCCATCCGGGCGGTCAGCCACACCACCGCCGCCAGGAACAACCCGGGGATGGCGACCGTCGCCGCGTCGATCCAGCTGTTGACCGCGCCGACGCGGTAGCCCTCGGCGCGCAGCTCCTGGGACCGGGCCGCGTACCGTCGGGCGAACAGGTCCCGACCACCGACCCCGGCGAGCACCCGCAGCCCGGCCACGATGTCACCGGACCGGGCCGTGAGCGCGCCCTGTTGCCGCCGGTAGACCGATTCGGCCCGCTCCAGGCGACGCAGCAGCGGTCCCACGACCAGACCGACCACCGGCACCCCCACCAGCACGCAGAACGCGAGCATCGGGGAGATCGACCAGAGCACCACGGCGATCACCCCGTACGCGACGACCGCGCCGACGCCCGGCCCGGTCAGCGTCAGCACCTGCGCCGTCCAGTCGATGTCGGAGCCGCCGATGGTGGACACCTCGCCCGCGCCCACCCGGCGGGGCAGCACCGCGCCGATCCGGGACAGGTGGCGCAGCAGGACCTCCGCCGAGCGGGCCTTGGCGTCCTCCCGGATGAAGGTCATCGTGCGGTGCCGCATGATGCCCAGGTAGGACAGGCCCACGCCGGCGACCACGATCGCCGCGACCCAGAGCGCCAGCGCGCGGGTGTCGCCGGTGCGCAGCCCGTCGTCGACGGCCCGGGCGATCAGATAGGGCCGGGCCGAGAGCCCGATCATCCAGGCCGTGCCGAGCAGGCTGCCACGCAGCACCCGCCAGGGTTGGCAGCGGACCAGCCACCACAGGTAGCGCATCGGACCACGGGTGTCGGGGGTGCCAGGATCGGGATGCGGGATCTGCGGAGGCACCTGATCACGCTACCGACCGGCTCCGACACCGCACCGACCCGAATCCGGTGAGGTGCGCCTCCGTTTCTGTCGGACGAAAGAGGCAGAATCACGTTCGTGCTGGTGGCGGTGGTGTCCGACGAACGCGGCGGGGGAGTGCTGTGCCCGCTGGACGAAACTGTACAGCAGTGCGGCCCGGAGGAGGCCGTCACCGATCTGGTCGCCGCGGTCGCCGCGCGCGAGGCCGCAGAGCGCCCCCGCTGGGTCTGGGCGACCGCCTCGGCGGTCTATCCGCCGCTGCTGCGCGCCGGCGTCCGGGTCGACCGGTGTCACGACGTGGAGTTGACCGAGGCGTTGCTGCTCGGCCACGCGGGCCGCTGGGGCGAGCCCCGCTCGCTGGCCGCCGCCTGGGCCCGGCTGACCGGCGCGGCGGTGCCGCCCGACCCGCCGCCGCGCGCCGCCGCACCACCCGGGCACGGGCAGGGCGCGCTCTTCGACACCCTGCCCGGTCCGCCGGGGCCGGGCATCGAGGCACTGACCCGGGTGTACGCGGACCAGCTCGCCCGGGTCGCCGGGACCGAGCACCCCGGCCGGTTCCGGTTGCTGGTGGCCGCCGAGTCGGCCGGCGCGCTGGTCGCCACGGAGATGGGCGTCGCCGGGCTGCCGTGGCGTGCCGACGTGCACAACGAGATCCTGCACGAGCTGCTCGGTGAGGCGTCCCCGGTCGGTGGGCCGCCCCGTCGACTTGCCGAGCTGGCCGCCCGGATCGCCGACGCCCTCGGCGTACGCGGCCTGCACGCCGACTCGCCGGCCGAGCTGCTGAAGGCGTTCGCCCGGGCCGGGGTGGAGCTGCCCAACACCCGGGCCTGGGTGCTGCGCGGGGTGGACCATCCGGCGGTGCCGCTGGTGCTGGAATACAAGGAGCTCTACCGGATCTGGACGGCGCACGGCTGGGCCTGGCTCGACCAGTGGGTGCGGGGCGGCCGGTTCCAACCGGAGTACGTGCCAGGTGGTGTCGTCTCCGGCCGGTGGGCCACCCGGGGTGGTGGCGCGTTGCAGATCCCCAAGGTGATCCGGCGGGCGGTGGTGGCCGATCCGGGTTGGCGGTTGGTGGTCGCCGACGCCGGCCAGTTGGAGCCCCGGGTGCTGGCAGCGGTCTCCGGCGACGCGCGGTTGGCGGCGGCGGGTGGTGCCGGCGACCTCTACGCCGCGTTGGCCCGGGATTCGTTCGGTGGCGACCGGGCGAAGGCCAAGGTGGCCCTGCTCGGTGCCATGTACGGGCAGACCGGCGGGGCCGCGGTGCCCGCGTTGGCGGTGCTGAAGCGCAGTTACCCGACGGCGTTCGGTTACGTCGAGGCGGCGGCGCGCACCGGTGAGACAGGTGGGTTGGTGCGGTCGTGGCTGGGGCGGACGTGCCCGCCCGGCTCGGCCGGGTTCGGTGAGCTGGGCGACGAGACCGCCGATCCGGAGGGGCCTGCCGATCCGCAGAGTCCACGGGCGCGTGCCGCGCGGTCGCGGGGGCGTTTCACCCGCAACTTCGTCATTCAGGCCACCGCCGCGGAGTGGGCCTCGACGTTGCTGGCGACGCTGCGTACGGAGTTGTCCGGCACCGACGCCGAGTTGGTGTTCTTCCAGCATGACGAGGTGGTCGTGCACGCGCCGGCGGGCCAGGCCGACGCGGTCGCCGAGGCTGTCAGCCGCTGCGGCGAGCGGGCCTCGGCGCTGCTCTTCGGTGCGACGCCGGTCCGGTTTCCGCTGGATCTGTCCATCGTCGACTGCTACGCCGACGCCGCCTGACCCGCGAGCGTACGCCGACCGTCGGGACACCGGCCAGGTCCGCGCCGTCGGGCGACCGCCGCGCCCTCGACGACCGGCACCGTCCGCTGCGTCGGGAGATGCCGGGCGTGTAACGGTTGTGCTATTTCTCCTTTTCGCCCCGCCACCCTCGGCTGGCCGTCCTCGTTGCAGTGTCCGTAGGAGGGGACGGATCTGTCACGGTCCGTTCCGTGCTGGAGGGGGCGCAGCTGAACCGGATCGCAGGAATGATCATCGCCGCAGGCGGAGGACGACGGATCGGTGGTCCCGAGGCGCTGCTGCACCAGGGGGGAAAGCCCCTGGTCAATCAGATGATCGACACGATGACCGAGGCGGGCTGCGAGCGGATCGTGGTCGTCCTGGGTGCCGCCGCCGACCAGGTCCAGGAGACCGCTGACCTGGGCAAGGCCACCGTTGTGATCAACAAGGCGTGGGGCACCGGAGTCGGCTCGTCCATCCGGGCCGGTCTGGCCGCGATGGACGACGACGGGATCGAGGCGGTGGTGGTGGTCCCGGTCGACATGCCGGGCCTGACCGCGACGGCGGTCCGGCGGGTGGCCGCGCTGCCGTACCCGGACGTGCTGGTCTGCGCCACCTACGACGGGTTGCGCGGCTATCCGATGTTGTTCGGCCGCCGGCACTGGCCCGGCATCGCCACCCTGGCCAGCGCCGACGTGGGCGCCCGGCCGTACCTGTTGGCGCACAAGGACCAGATTGTCGACATCGCCTGCGACTCGGTCGCCGACGGCAGCCGGATCGACACCCCGGAGCTGATGGATCTCTACGGCCTCACCGTCCCGCCGCAGCGCGTCGGGGTCTGAGGCGGCAACAGCCGTGGAAGCCCGACGGTAGGCGTTGCGTCGCGCTTCCCGGAATGCGTGATGCCTGTGAGGCATCAAGATGACTCACAGGCATCACGCTCGTCAGGACATGGCCGCAAGCTCGGTGCGGGCGTGGCGGGGTACTTCAGTCCTGCGCCGAGTCCAGCTCTCCGGTGGCGGCGAGGCGCTGGTACCAGTGGGCGCTGTCCTTCCAGGTGCGTACCTGGGTGTCGTAGTCGACCCGGATGATCCCGAAGCGACGGTCGTAGCCGTAGCCCCACTCGAAGTTGTCCAGCAACGACCAGACGAAGTAGCCGCGGACGTCAGCACCCTGGGCGCGGGCGTCGGCCATCGCGCCAATGTGCCGACGCAGGTAGTTGATCCGCCGCTCGTCGTGGATGCGGCCGTCGGCCGACACCACGTCGTCGAACGCCGCGCCGTTCTCGGTGATCATCATGGGCTGGTTCGGGTATTCGCGGTGCAGGCGCAGCAGCAGCTCGGTCAGCGCCGGCGGGTCGATGTTCCAACCCATCGCCGTGTACGGGCCGGGCTGCGGCAGGAAGTCGACGTCGTCGGCGGCGACCCACGGCGTGGAGGTCGACGCGCCGTGCCCGTCGGCGTCGGAGCGGGCCGACACCCCGTCCCAGGCCCGGACCAGGGTGCTGGAGTAGTAGTTGACCCCGAGCACGTCCAGCGGTACCGCGATCAGCTTCTCGTCACCCTCGCGGACGAACGACCAGTCGGTGACGGAGGCGGTGTCGGTCAGCAGGTCGGCCGGGTACGCCCCGTCCAGCATCGGGCCGAGGAACGCCCGGTTCGCCAACGCGTCGATCCGCCGGACCGCGTCCTGGTCGGCGGCCGAGTCGGAGGCACCCCGGACGACGTGCAGGTTCAGCGTCACCGACAGCTCGGCGGACGGGGCCAGCTCCCGGACCACCCGGCCGGCCAGGCCGTGCGCGAGGTTGAGGTGGTGCACCGCTGCCAGCGCCGCCGCCGGCTCGGTGCGACCCGGCGCGTGCACCCCGGAGGCGTAACCCAGGTACGCGGAGCACCACGGCTCGTTCAGCGTCGTCCAGGTGTGCACCCGGTCGCCCAGCGCACCGACGATGCCCGCCGCGTACTCCTGGAAGCGCAACGCGGTCTCCCGTGCCGCCCACCCGCCGGTGTCCTCCAGCTCCTGCGGCAGGTCCCAGTGGTACATGGTGGCCACCGGGCGGACGCCCCGCTCCAGCAGCCCGTCCACCAGCCGCGAGTAGAAGTCGATGCCCGCCTGGTTGAACCGGCCCGAACCGCCCGGCTGCACCCGGGGCCAGGAGATGGAGAACCGGTACGCGCTGAGCCCGAGGTCGGCGATGTGCCCGAGGTCGTCGGCCCACCGGTGGTAGTGGTCGGCGGCCACGTCCCCGGTGTCGCCGTTGAGGGTCCGGCCGGGGGTGTGGCTGTAGGTGTCCCAGATGGACGGGCCCCGCCCGTCCTCGGTCGCCGCACCCTCGATCTGGTACGCCGCCGTCGCCGAGCCCCAGATGAAGCTCTCCGGGAAGTGGTGTCGCGTCATCGTTCCGTCCCCTGGATCTCGCAGATGTAGCCCGTCGAGGTGCCGGCGACCAGTTCGGCACTGGCCGTCCCGCCCTCGTAGCGCACGTCGAACTCGGCGCCCGGTCCGTCGCCGGGTGACGGTACCCGTACCCGGACCCGCTGCCCGTCGGTCGGTGCGTACAGCCGCAGCCGCACGTCGTCGGCCCACTCGTAGTCCGGTCGGTCGGTGCGCGAGCCGAACGGGATGACCGCACCCGGGCGGGCCAGCACCGGCAGGCTGTCGAAGCCGTACTTCTCGGTCACCCAGGTCGGGCCGGTGACCTGCGCGCCGGTGACCAGGTGCGTCCAGGTGCCGGCGGGTACGTAGTACGTGACGTCGCCGTCGGCGCTGAGCACCGGCGCGACGAGCACGTCCGGGCCGAGCATGTACTGCCGGTCCAGGTGCGCGGTCGCCGGGTCGTCCGGGAACTCCAGGAACATCGGCCGCATCATCGGCGTTCCGTCGCGGTGCGCGTCCTCGGCGGCGGCCGCCAGATACGGCATCAGGCCGAGCTTGAGCTGGGTGAAGTGCCGCAGCACGTCGACGGCCTCGTCGTCGAAGGCCCACGGCACCCGGTACGAGCCGGACCCGTGCAGCCGGGAGTGCGAGGAGAGCAACCCGAAGGCCACCCACCGCTTGAACACCGCCGGGTCGGGAGTGCCCTCGAAGCCGCCGATGTCGTGGCTCCAGTAGCCGAAGCCGGACGCCGCCAGGGACAGCCCGCCGCGCAGCGACTCGGCCATCGCGACGAACGTCGACTCGCAGTCGCCGCCCCAGTGCACCGGGAACTGCTGCCCGCCGGCGGTGGCCGAGCGGGCGAACAGCACCGCCTCGCCCTTGCCGCGCTCGGTCTCCAGCAGTTCGAAGACCGCCTTGTTGTAGAGGTACGAGTAGTAGTTGTGCATCCGCTGCGGGTCGGAGCCGTCGTGCCACACCACGTCGGTCGGGATGCGCTCACCGAAGTCGGTCTTGAAGCAGTCGACGCCCATGTCCAGCAGCACCTTGAGCTTGCCGGTGAACCAGGCGACCGCGTCCGGGTTGGTGAAGTCGACCAGCGCCATGCCGGCCTGCCACTTGTCCCACTGCCAGACCGAGCCGTCGGGGTTGCGCACCAGGTAACCGGCCTCGCGGCCCTCCTCGAAGAGGTACGAGCGCTGCGCGATGTACGGGTTGATCCAGACGCACACCTTCAGGTCGCGTTCGTGCAGCCGGCGCAGCATCCCCTCCGGGTCGGGGAAGGTCGCCGGGTCCCAGACGAAGTCGACCCAGTGGAACTGGCGCATCCAGAAGCAGTCGAAGTGGAACACCGACAGCGGCAGCCCGCGCTCGGCCATCCCGTCGACGAACTCGGTCACCGTCTTCTCGTCGTACGAGGTGGTGAACGACGTGGACAGCCAGAGGCCGTACGACCACGCGGGGATCCGGGCCGGCCGGCCGGTGAGCGCTGTGTACCGGCGCAGCACGTCCTTCGGGTGGGGCCCGTCGATGACGTAGTAGGTCAGCGACTGGCCCTCGACGCTGAACTGGGTCTGCGTGACGACCTCGGAGCCGACCTCGAACGACACGTGCTCCGGGTGGTCCACGAAGACCCCGTAGCCGGCGCTGCTGAGGTAGAACGGCACGTTCTTGTAGGCCTGCTCGCTGGCGGTGCCGCCGTCGGCGTTCCAGATGTCGACGGTCTGCCCGTTCTTGACGAACGGGCCGAAGCGCTCGCCCAGCCCGTACACCGTCTCACCGACGCCCAGGGCGAGCCGTTCGTGCACGTGCCGGCGGCCTTCGGCGTCGGTGACGACGCCGATGCTGCGCGCCGTGGACGAGGTGACCAGCCGGTCGCCGTGCAGGAAGTCGACCCGCCACCCGTCGATGAGCGAGACCCGTGCGGTCAGCTCACCGGTGGTCAGCGTCGCGCTGAGCCCGGTGACGTCGACGGTGACCGGGTGCGTCTCGTCGGTGCTCAGCCCGAAGTGCGGTTCGCGGGGCAGCCCTCCGGTGTGGTGGGCGATCGTCACCCCGATGACGCCGGGGGCGGGGGAGAAGAACCGGACGGTGACCAGGGGACGGTTGAGGGTGTCGCCGCGTCCGGTGATCTGACCGGTCGGCGCGAAGACGGTGAAGCCGCGCTCGTCCGGCTCGACCGACTCCACGGTGCCGGGGCGCAGGACGCTGACGCCGGGGCGCAGCTGCCAGTACCCGTCGGTGAACTTCACTTCTCGGCTCCTGCCGTGATACCGCGCGCAAGGGTGCGCTGGAAGATGAGGAAGAAGAGGATGGCCGGCACCAGGCTGATCAGCGCGCCGGCGTTGGTGGTCGGGGCGTCCATCAGCCGGTCGCCCTGCAACGACGCGAGCGCGACCGGGATGGTCTGCGTCTGGTTGTCGATCAGCATGACCAGCGGGATGAGGAACTCGTTCCACGTCCAGATGAAGAAGAAGATGAGCAGCACCGCGAGGGTGGGCCGCAGGTTGGGGAAGACCACCCGCCACAGCACCGTCCACTTGCCGGCGCCGTCCAACGCGGCGGCCTCCAGCAGCGAGCGCGGGAACGTGCTCATCACCGAGGCGAGCAGGTAGGTGCCGAACGCGCTCTGGATCACGGTGAAGATGATGATCACCGAGAGCTGGGTGTTGTAGAGGCCGACCTGCTTCGCCACGTAGTACAGCGGGTAGATCAGCGCCTCCTGCGGCAGCATGTTCGCCAGCAGGAAGAGACCGACGATCCACAGCCGGCCACGGACCCGGCCGATGCCCAGGGCGTACGCGTTGAGCAGCGACACGGCGACGCCGAGCACCGCCACCGAGCCGGCGATGATCGCCGAGTTCCAGAACTTGAGCGGGAAGTTCACAGTGGTCCAGTAGGTGCGCAGACCCTTGGTGTAGAACTCCGTCGGCCAGCTCAGCGGCCCGCTCGACGAGTAGTCGCCGGGCGACTTGAACGCGTTGAGCAGCATGAACGCGAACGGCACCAGCATGACGAGCGCGCCGAGGAGGACCAGGACGAGCACCACCCAGCGGCTGACGCCGCGGTGGTGTCGGTCGCGTACCGGCCGGGCCGGCTTCACCGGCGCGGTGCTCGGTGTGAGCATGACGGCCATGTCAGAACCCCCGGTCCCGGCGCTCGCTGCGGGCCTGCATCCAGATGAAGATCCCGGCCACCACCACGATGATCAGGGTGAGCACCATGGAGATCGCAGAGCCGTAGCCGACCTGCAGCTTCTTGAAGAACGTGTAGTAGGCGAAGTACGACGGCACGTTCGTGGCGTTGTCCGGGCCGCCCCGGGTCAGGGCGAAGATCGGCCCGAACACCTTCAACGCGGCGATAGTGCAGGTCAGGGCCACCACGAAGGTCTCCGGCCGGATCTGCGGGAGGGTGATCGCCCGGAACCGGTGCAGCCAGTTCGCGCCGTCGACCTCGGCCGCCTCGTACAGCTCGGGGTCGACCCGCTGCAACGCCGCCATGAACACGACGACGGGGTAGCCGATCTGCACCCAGATCATCACGGCCATCACGGCCGGCAGGGCGGTGCCCGGGTCGCCGAGCCAGTCATGGCGGAGCGCGCCGAGACCGACCGCGTCGAGGAGGCTGTTGAACGCCCCGTCGGGGCGCAGGATCCAGCCCCAGACGATGCCGGCCACCACGACGGGCAGCACCTGCGGCAGGTAGAACGCGGCCCGCAGCGCGGCGGCGGTGCGGGGCTTGAACCGGCGGCCGATGACGTCGAAGAGCACCGCGGCCAGCAGCAGACCGAGCACGGTGGGCACCACCACCATCGCGACGAGCATCCAGACGGTGTTGCGGAACGACGCCCAGAACACGTCGTCGTGCAGCAACTGCTGGTAGTTGTCCAGGCCGACCCACCGGGGGTCGCCGATGCCGGACCACTTGGTCAGCGACAGGTAGAGGGTGCCGAGAAGCGGCGCGCCGATGACGAGGAGGAAGAGCGCCGCTCCGGGGAGCAGGTAGAGCCAGTACGCCGCGTTGCGGCCGCGGCGTCGGCGGCGGGGCACGGGCGGAGTGGGGGCCGCGGCCGGCGGTGTGGCGGCGACCGTCTCGGAGACTGCCATGGAAGATCCTTCCCGGCGGGGCGGGCGGGCGCGCCGGTCGTGCCGGTCACGCCCGCCGCTCGCCGTGTCACTTGCCGGTGATCTCCTTGACGCCATCGGCGTACGGCTTGGCGATCGTGTCGAGGACCTGGTCGGGCGACTTCGAGCCGTTGATCAGACCCTGGAAGCCGGAGACCAGCACGTCGTAGTAGCCGGGGACCGGCCAGTCCGGGTAGAAGGCGAGCCCGTCGGACTTGCTGACCGTGTTGAAGTCCTCGATCAGCTTGCGGTCCTTCGGGTCGGTGATCTTCGACGCGTCAGCGGCGACCGGAACACCACCGTTGTTGCCGATCAGATCCTGGATCTCCGGGCGCAGGGTGATGTCGATGAAGTCGTACGCCAGGCTCTTGGCCTTGCTGTTCTCCGGGAC
>NZ_JAGPXZ010000430.1:0-5234 GCF_018070305.1 Micromonospora sp. M51
TACCTGGTGAGCGGAACCGCCGAGACCGGTACGGCGGCGGTGTTCTTCACCGACGCGCAGGCCGCCCGGTTGTCCGCCCACCCGGGCCGGGTTGATGCGATCGGCGTGCGGATGGTGCCCGGCGCCGACGTCGGCGCGGTGCGCGAGATCGCGTCGGCGGCCGGCGCCACGACGTACGCCGGGAACGACCGCGGCAACGTCGAGCAGTCGGAGAACCAGGCCGCTCAGACGTTGCTGGTCACGGCCGGATCGGCTTTCGGGGGGTACGTCGTCCTGCTGATCGTCTTCGTGGTGGCCGGCACCATCGGGCTGTCCGTCCGGCACCGTCGACGTGACCTGGCGTTGCTGCGCGCGGTCGCGGCCACGCCGGGGCAGGTGCGCCGCATGCTGATCGCCGAGGCGGCGCTGCTCGCCCTGGTCGGCTCTGCGGTCGGCGGCCCGGCCGGCCTGCTGGCGGCCCGCTGGGTGCACGGCGAGCTGGTCGAGCGGGGGTTCGTGCCGGCCAGCTTCCCGATGGCCGGCGGTCTGTTCGCGGTGCCGGCCGCTGTCGGTACGGCGGTCCTCGTGGCGGTGCTGGCCGCGTTGGTCGCCGCCCGCCGGGTCACCGGGATCAAGCCGATCGAGGCGCTCGGCGAAATCGCCGTCGAGCCCCGGCGGAGCGGCCGGGTGCGGCTGATCGCCGGCGTGCTGACGCTGGCGGCGGCCGGCACCTCCGGGGCGTTCACCCTCGGTGCGGGCGGGTCGACCGGGGCACTGGCCGGCGCGGCCGGCATGTTGTACCTGTTCGTCATCGCCGTGGCGCTGCTCGCACCGAGGATCAACGCGTACGCGGCACGGCTGCTCACACCGTTGTTGCCGCGGGTGTGGCGGGTCAGCGGCTACCTGGCCGCGGCCAACCTGCGGGCCAACGCGCAGGGCATGGCGACGGTCCTGACCGCCCTCGTGCTGTCGGTGGGGTTCGGCGGCTCGGTCTGGTTCCTGCAGACCAACCTGGAACGGCAGACCACCACGCAGAGCAGCGCGGGAACCCTCGCCGAGCGGGTCGTTGTCGCCCCGGGTGGGCTGCCGGCGGACGCGGCGCGGGAGATCCGCGAGTTGACCGGGGTACGGGCGGCCACCGGTGTGCGTCGTACCCAGGTGGTGGTGCGGGCGTTGGGCGGCATCGAGCCGGTCGCCGCGCAGTCGGTCGACCCGGCGGGCGTCACGTCGACGATGAACCTCGCCGTGCGCGTGGGCAACCTGGCCGACCTGCGCGCGGGCACCGTCGCCGTGTCCGCGACGCAGGCGTCCTCGTCCGGCTGGGACGTCGGCGACAGGGCGGAACTCTGGCTGGGCGACGGCACCCCGGTCACGTTGGACGTCATCGCGATCTACGGCCGTGGCCTCGGCTTCGGCGACGTCACACTGGCTGCCGAGACGGTCGCCGGGCACACGGCCGCGAACACCACCGACGAGGTCCTGGTCAGCGCCGGCCCGGAGGCCGACACCGCGTTGGCCACGTGGTCGGCTGGAAAACCGGGCACCGAGGTTCTCGACGCCGCCACCCGTACCCGCCTGATCAGCACCGATCTGGCTCTCGGTGCCTGGCTGAACCGGCTGCTGATCGGCGTGATGGTGGGGTACGCGGCGCTGGCGGCGGCCACCACGATGGTGATGGCCGCGCTGGCCCGCCGCCGCGAGTTGGCGTTGCTGCAACTGGTCGGGGTCACCCGCCGGCAGATTCGCGCGATGGTCCAGGCCGAACAGGCCGGGTTGCTCGGCACCGCGGTGCTGATCGGCGCGACGATAGCGGCGCTGACCCTGAGCGCGATCGTCAACGGACTGACCGGCAGCCCGATCCCGTACGTCCCGCCGCTCGGTGGGGTGGCGGTGCTCGGCGGCACGACGCTGCTGGCGTTGGCAACCACTGTGTGGCCCGTCCGACGGCTGCTCAGCGCCCCTCCGATCGACAACATCGGTGTGAAGGAGTAGGCCTCGCGGCTCCAATGTCGGTGACAGTGCCGCCTCCGCAGACATCGCTGAGGCGGCACTGTCACCCTGGTGTCGCAGAGTTTGTCACTGGATTCGAGGCGCGGCAGATGAGCGCTGTGACCTCCGAAAAATCGGATCCCGCAACTGGCACGATCGTGTGATCCTCTGCCTCATGCCCCAACCGACCTTAAACACCGCCCGTCTGCTGCTGGTCCCACTTGCCGACCGGCACCTCGATCTGGAACTCCAGCTTGACTCCGATCCGGAGGTCCTCCGCTACATCAACGGCGGCCGGGCGCGATCCAGGGACGAGGTGGTCGCAGCCCACGGGCAGAGGATGGCCTTGGCAGGCACGGTGGACGGCTTGGGCTTCTGGATGGCGTTCGGCTCCGATGGCGGCGCGCGCGGCTCGACGCCGCCGGCACGCGAGGACGAGGGCGAGTTCATCGGGCTCATGATGCTTCCGCCGGCGCACGGCCCCGACCAACCTGACGACCCGACAGTCACAGACCTGGGTTACCGCCTTGTGCGTCGGTACTGGCGGAAAGGCTTGGCCAGTGAGGCATCCCGCGCCCTGCTGCGGCACGCCTTCGACACTGTCGGGCAGAGCCGGGTGATCGCGCAGACCATGGCCGTGAACACCGGCTCTCGCGGCGTGATGGAAGCCATCGGCATGAGGTACGTGCGCACCTACCGACCGTTCGGTGATGACCCGCTGTCGGGAGCGGAGGTCGAGTACGAGATGACCCGCGCGATGTGGGAGGCGTGTCGTGTCTCTTGCTGAGGCGGGACTCCTGTCAGGTGACGCTCACGACGACCTTTCCGAGGGCGCGTCCCTCGCCCACGTAGGCCAACGCCTCAGGGGTCTCGTCGAGGGTGAAGGCCCGGTCGATGTGGATGCGGAGGTCACCCGCGACGCAGAGATCGGCCACCGAAGCATGAGATTGTCGCCGTACACCTCGTCACCAGGTCGGAACCGAGTGACGGCGGAACCCACCGCCTCGACCCATCCGGCGATGTCCGAGCCGAGGGTCCGCAACCCTTGGGGACGGTAGGCCAGCCGCGGTACCCGAAGCGTTCCGGGCAAGCAGCCTACGCCTCCTGGGTTAGCACGGCGGGACAAGCGGCTGGTCGACGACGAGGCTGCCGGCGGTCGAGAAGTCGGCGTCGGGCTCGGAATTGACCTACTGGCACCGGCCGTTCAAGCGGAACGTACACCGCCTCTCCGCATGACCTGCGGCGACCTGGTTGCGCGCCCGACGGTCACCCAGTTGGTCACTCAGCCGTTGGTGGAACGGTTACCCATGGACCTCACGCTCGGCACCAGGTCCGAAGTTGTTGCTCGCTGTCAGGCAGGTTGTAGCGGCTGAGCAGCCTGGGCGCGGCTGACATGACGCCGCTACTCAACACCGTCCAGAGGGCTCTCTGCCGGGTTGGGGTGAGGTCCGTGAATCCCACACCGTCGGGTATCGGCCCGTCGGGGAAGGCTGCGTCCAACAGAGCGGTGAGCAGGGTGAAGGCATCTGCGGTGTGATCAGCGGAGGCGGCCCTTTCGGCCAGCACGTCGATCCGATCCCCGGCGACTCCGGGAGTTAATTCTGCGATCGTGAGGGCCGCCATGCCGGCCATGTCACCTTCGAGGAACGGCCAATAGGGTACGGGTTCAGTGGCCCCGAAGAGGCATTCATAGAGTTCTCTGACCAAGGATCGATCCGGATGACTCAAGATTCTCGACAGGCCCAACACCGCCGACCAGCGCTCGGCACGGTTTACGCTGCCTCGCCGATTAGACAGCGCGTCGATTAATGCTTCGCCGCCGTGAGGACACCCGAGGCTCGCCGCGACACAGGCAGCTGCCGCGACGACCGGATCCGGCTCCCGCCGGATGAGACCGGCCAACACTGGGCCGACCAAGCCCTCTTCCTCAGGAAACCAGGCGAGCAGGTGAGCGGCGTACAGCCGGACCGCAGCTTCCGAGGCTTCCAGCGCTGCCACGTAGACAGGCACCCCGACCCGCACCGCGTCGTACGCCTCTATCGTCCACCGCTGCTCGTCACGGTCTGCCTCGACGTCGCCCCATTCGGCTCGCCGTTCCCGTGCGCTGCGCTCCTCTTCATTCGGTGCCGCTGCCATCCAATCTCGATGCTCCGCCTCCAACTCCTCTCGGCTCAATGACGCGCGGCGTTGGGCCTCAGCCCTCATGTCTGATGGATCAGGACGATCGCTGAGCCATGAACTCTCATCGCCCACCGCGATCGCCGCCAACACCTGGCAGGCAGCAAAGCGGTCCGGGGCCGCCGGATCAGCGACAATATCGATCAGGTAAGGAGCCACCGCAGCACTGGCCTCGAACCGGGAGCCCTGCTGCACGAGCAGGTCGACGAGATCGCCGTATGCACCTTGGCGGACCTCCTGGATGTCTGACCTGACAGCACGGAGGAGGGCCGGGATCTCGACGGCAGGGCCGTAGGCATGGCTCACCGACGACCAGTCAACCTTTTCAGCGGGTACCGAGCGTTGGGGCATCGGACCACCTTAGGTGTGAAAAGCCGCTGGTGACGTCGTCAGCCACCGCTGAACAGCAGAAGAGCCAACGGCCTAGCGGCCCGACAAGCCATCGTCGAATCTGGCGAGCTGGTGACTCGTGCGGGGTGTGACCGTCTCCGCTCGTCAACGAGCTGTTGGACGGTCGCTGTGTGTACCGCCTAAAGATCCATCGCGTAGACCCGGACCTGGCGGCCGGTGTCCGGCTGTACGGCCTCGCGTTCCAGCGTCATGCCCAGCTTGACCATCACCCGCGCCGACGCCTCGTTGCCGACAACGTGGATGCTGACCAGCCGCCGCAGTCCGAGCTCGGCACGAGCGTGGGCGACCACGGACTGGGCCGCCTCGGTGGCCAGACCCCGGCCCCAGTGCGTGCGGCCGAGCCGCCAGCCGATCTCCACGGCCGGCAAGATCTCGGGCAGGAAGGTCGGCACCGCCAGCCCGGTGAAGCCGGCCAGTTCTCCGGTTTCCTTGATCTCCACCGCGTACAGGCCAAAGCCGTGCTCATCCCAGTGCCGCTGATAGATGGCCAGGCGCTCTGCGGTCGCGGCCCGGTCCAGGGTGCGGCCGTCATGGATGTAGCGCATTACCTCGGGCTCTGCGTTTACCGCGGCGAAGCCGTCCAGATCGTTGCTTCGCCAGCGGCGCAACAGCAACCGTGGAGTTTCCAGGGACGTGGCATCAAGGGATCTGGTCATGTCAGGCACGTCCCTTCGTAG
>NZ_JAGPXZ010000431.1:0-5217 GCF_018070305.1 Micromonospora sp. M51
GGGGTCAGCGTGTGCAGCACACTGTTGCGTTCCCGGTGGCTGACCAGCAGGCCAGCGTTGCGCAGCACAGTGGCGTGCTGGCTCGCCGCGGCCGGTGAGATGTTGAGCTGGCGGGCGACCTCGCCGGTGGTGCAGCCTTCGTCGCTGGCCTGCAACACCGCCGCCCTGGTGCGACCCAGCAGCGCGGCGAGCGATTCACGGCCGGCACCGGGCGCGAACGCACCGTTGGCGTCGGTCGTCACCAGCCCGCCCAGCCGGTCCACCTGGTAGACCAGCACCGGTGGCAGTGCCGGGTCGAGCAGTGCTACCGGGATGGCCGCGCAGAAGAACGAGGGCACGAGCAGCAGCCCGCGGCCGTCCAGGTGCAGTTCCCGGCTGTGCGGGTAGCTGCGGATCTCCAGCACGCCACTGTCCCAGCGCATCGCCGGGCGGAAACTGGTGAGCAGGCCCTCGACTCCGCCGTCGAGCAGTGCCCGGGCCCGTCGCGCGCGGTCCGCCGCCACAGCGGCCTGGATCCGACCCCAGTACGGGCTGATCGCCAGTGACCGGTACTGCTGCATCGAATCGGCCAGGTGGTGCAGCGCCGACACCTCACCCCGGGCCAGCGCGGTCGCCGAGGAGGGCAGCTGATTCTCGGTGGCCAGCACACTCAGGTCCCGGTGCAGCATCTCGACGGGCGTACGGCGCAGCGCGTCCAGCCCGGCCTCGAAGCCCTCGACGCTGGCGTACGGGGTGAGGAAGTCGGGGAAGTAACCGCGCGGCGGGTTCAGCGCGAAGAGCAGGCTGAGCTGCTCGGAGGCGGCGTCCTGACGCAGCGCCCACGACACGCTGCGCCGCCAGTTGGCCGTCAGCGGATCGCGGGTGCGGCCGCGCAGCACGTGCAGGCTGAGGACCAGTTCCCAGACCGGGTCCGCCGCCGGCGCCACCCGGGTCCGGAGGATGTCCTCCCCAGAAAAGTGGATCTTCAGCATGGAGCGCTCCCGTGTCGCCGGCAGGGGGATGCCGGGTGACCGTTCGACTCTACCTGCACGGCAGTAATCTCCATCTTTAAGCCTGGAATGAAAAACCTCGACGCCCCCGGGGCCGGTTCGGCATGCTTCCACTGCCCGAACATGGCGCCGCGCGTCCTGGACGCCCGCGCCGCCGAGGCACCGGGACCGGGGAGGCCCCGGTGATCGGACGGCACCACGAGGGTCTGCGGCCCTTGCTCCGCAGAGGTGCCGTCCGGTCATCCCGCCCCCACGCCGTCTCAGCCGCCACAGCGCGCGACCGATGGTCCTCGTCCGCGCCGTGAGATCAGCCGGCCACCAGGAATTCGACGCGTCGCGGGGTCACCGAAGCGGCCCATCGGGTGGACGCTCGTACAGTGGCATGGTGCCCGACACCGTGATCACCGGCCCGACCGCTCAACCGACCAACCCCGAGGCGTACGCGGCGCTGCACGCCGACGCCACCGCGTTGCTGGAGGGCTGGCAGCCGACCAGCCCGGACGCGGCCGGCGCGCGGGACCGGACCCTCGCCCTGCTCGCCGCCGGTCCGGTCGCCATGAGCCGGCAGCACCGTCCGGGGCACATCACCGCCAGTACGCTGGTGCTGGACTCCACCGGCTCCCGGGTGCTGCTCTGCCTGCACGGCAAGTTCGGGCGGTGGGTGCAGCTCGGCGGGCACTGCGAGCCGACCGACGAGACCCTCGTCGCCGCGGCCCTGCGCGAGGCCACCGAGGAGTCCGGAATCGCCGGCCTGCGCATCGACCCGGTGCCGATCGACGTGGACGTGCACCAGGTGCAGTGTCAGGGCGGCTCGGCGCACCACGACGTCCGGTTCGCCGTGCTGGCCCCGCCCGACGCGGTGGAGCAGGTCAGCGACGAGGCCGAGGAGCTGGGCTGGTTCCCGGCGGACCAGCTGCCCGAGCCGCTGGCCGGCGGGACCGTGCAAATGGTCGCGCCGGCCCTCGCAGCCCTCAGACGTAGCCCTCTTCGCCTCGCTCCTTGAGCTCGTCGACCAGGGCCTTGACGTCCTGCGCCCGGTCGCGCGGGCAGACGAGCACCGCGTCGGGGGTGTCCACCACGATCAGGTCGTGCAGTCCGAGGACGGCCACCAGCCGGCCCGACTGCGGCACGACCACGAGGTTGGTGCTGTCCCGCAGGAGCACGCCCGGCTTGGCTTCCGTGCCGAGCACCACGTTGTTCGCCTCGTCGGCCGGCAACACCTCGCCCAGGGTGTGGAAGTCACCGACGTCGTTCCAGCCGAAGTCACCCGGCACCGTCGCGACCCGACCGGCAGTGGCCGCGCCCTCCATCACCGCGTAGTCGACGGAGATCTTCGGCAACGTCGGCCAGATCGCGCCCAGGACGTCGTCCTGCTCCGGTGTGCCCCAGGCGGCGGCGATCGCGGCGACGCCGGCGTGCAGCGCCGGCTGCTGGCGGGCCAGCTCGGCGAGGAAGACGTCCACCCGCCACACGAACATGCTCGCGTTCCACAGGTGCCGGCCCGAACGGACGTACGCCTCGGCGACCTCGGCGGCCGGCTTCTCCTTGAACTCGGTCACCGGCCGCCACGGCACACCGTCGGTCGGGTCACCGGTCTCCAGGTAGCCGTAGCCGGTCTCCGCGCGGGTCGGGGTGATCCCGACGGTCATCAGCATGCCCTGCTCGGCCCCGTGGACCGCCTCCTGGACTGTGCAGACCCAGCTGTCCGGGTCGCGGATCAGGTGGTCGGCGGCGAAGCTGCCCATCACCGCGTTCGGGTCGCGCGTCGCGATCACCGCGGCGGCCAACGCGATCGCCGCGCAGGAATCCCGGGGCGAGGGCTCGACCAGGATGTTCTCCTCCGGCAGTACGGTCAGCTGCCGTGCCACCGCCGTGACGTGCGCGGCGCCGGTGACCACAAGGGTCCGATCCGGTGTGGTCAGCGGCGCGAGCCGTTCCACTGTCGCCTGGAGCAGCGAGGCGTTGGTGCCAGTGAGCGGGTGGAGGAACTTGGGATGGCCAGCACGGGACAACGGCCACAACCTTGTGCCGCTGCCACCTGCCGGAATGACCGCATAGAGCATCCGCACATCATGCCCGACGTACCTACCCAAAGTGGCCCGGGTCACCAGCAGTGGCGCGGCGGGTCAGGAGCGGGCGCGGCTCCACGCGGCGATGTGCACCTCGGCGCTGGACTCCCAGGTGAATTCCTTGGCCCGGTCGACCCCCGCCTTCGCCAGCGACAACCGCCGCTGCTCGTCGTCGAGCAGAGCGGCCAGGTCGATGCCGATCTGCTCCGGATCCTCCGAGGTGTACGCGACCGCGTCGCCACCCACCTCGGGCAGTGAGAGCCGGGGCGTGGTCAGCACCGGGGCTGCGCACGCCATCGCCTCCAGGATCGGCAGCCCGAACCCCTCGCCGTAGGACGGGTACGCCGCGACCAGCGCGCCACCGAGGAAACCCGGCAGGTCGGCGTAGCGCAGATAGCCGGGACGCAGCAGACGCAGGTGCGACGGCACCTCGGCCACCGCCCGGTCGATGTCGTCGTCGTGCCCCTGCCCACCGGCGATCACCAGGGCCGGCGGGTCGACCCGGTCAGCCACCGCCCGCGCCCACCCACGGATCAGGTTGGGCACGTTCTTCCGTGGCTCCTTGGCACCGAGGAACGCGACGTAGCTGCTGTTGCCCAACCCCAGACGGGCGCGTACGCGGGCCTTCTCCTCCTCGGTGGGAGCGTGGAAGGCCGCCTGGTCGACGCCGTGGTAGGCCACGTCGATCCGCGTCGGGTCGGCGTCGAGCAGCCGGATCAGCTCGTCGCGGGTGGCCTTGCTGGGCACGATCACCCGGTCGGCGCGGCGCAGCGAGGTCTTGATGGCGCTGCGGAAGAACGTGCGGCGCGACTTGTCGTAATGCTCCGGCTCGGTGAAGAACGTCGCGTCGTGCACGGTGACCGTGACCGGACACCCGGCCCGCAGCGGGCAGGTGTAGAAGGGCGAGTGCAGCACGTGTGCGCCCACCTGCTGGGCGAGCAGCGGCAGGCCGGTCTGCTCCCAGGCCAGCCGGGCCGGGCGGTGCGCCACGGCGGCCGGAGCGGGGATGATCTCCGCGCCGGGCAGCATGCGGGTGTAACGCTCCAGGTCGGTGCGGAGACTGACCACCGCCAGTTCCACCCCCGACCCACACACCTTGCCGAGGGCACCGAGCAGACCGTCAACGTATCGACCGACACCACCACGGTCGGCGGGGACACT
The DNA here is from genome assembly GCF_018070305.1 of Micromonospora sp. M51. Taxonomy (NCBI): domain Bacteria; kingdom Bacillati; phylum Actinomycetota; class Actinomycetes; order Micromonosporales; family Micromonosporaceae; genus Micromonospora; species Micromonospora sp. M51. Next base: position 4,220 of record NZ_JAGPXZ010000431.1, read on the forward strand.
CGTGGCGTCGATGAGCACGCGGGGCGGGCGACCGGCGGTCACGGGGCGACTCCTTGCACTGGCGGGTCTGTGGGGAACAACACTCCGGGGGTCAAGCCTACGCCGGGGCGCGGGTCCGACGCTGACTGCGACCCGACGGTACGCCGACTTGTCATCGTCATTGAGTACGGCCCGCACTGGCGTATCGTTCGCGCCGATGGCCGACAACATTGCCCGGGTGTTCGCCGACGCGATCGCGACCGACCCGACCCGACCGCTGCTCACCTGGTACGACGACGCCACCGGCGACCGCACCGAACTCTCCGGCGTCACCCTGGCGAACTGGGTGGCGAAGACCGCCAACCTCCTCGTCGACGAGGTGGGCCTCGCGCCGGGCACCCCGGCCGGTGTGCTGTTGCCGCCACACTGGCAGACCGCTGCGGTGCTGCTGGGGTGCTGGTCGGCCAAGCTGAGCGTGGTCGACACACCGGGTGACGTGGGCGTGCTCTTCGCCGCCGTGGACCAGTTCGACGAGGCGCAGTCGTGGTCGGCCGACGAGCGGTACGCCCTCGGGCTGGCCCCGCTCGCCGCCCCGCTGCGGCAGGTGCCGCCCGGGTTCGCCGACTACGTCGTCGAGGTGCGCGGACACGGCGACCACTTCACGCCGCAGTCCGGTCCGGGCCCCACCGACGCGCACCTGCTGAGCCGGGCCGAGGTCCGTGCCAGCGAGTTGGGCATCGAGCCCGGCGCACGGATCCTCGTGGAGGCCACCCGCCACCCCGATCCGGTCGACTGGCTGCTGGCCCCCCTGACCCGGGCCGCCACCGTTGTCCTCTGCGCCAACCCGGACCCGACCCGCCTGGCCCCCAGGCTCACGGCGGAAAAAGTCACCCACTCCCTCCCCAGCTAACCTCCCCACCCCACCCCACCGCGATCTTGCAGTTTCTGTTGTCGATTTGCATTGAATGCCCCTTATGTCGGAGCAGAAAGTGCAAGATCGACGGGGTGGGTGGGCAGGG
>NZ_JAGPXZ010000432.1:0-5207 GCF_018070305.1 Micromonospora sp. M51
GTCGGGAGCCTGCTGCTGGGCTCGTTGGCCGCGTACCGCCGGGGTGGGCTGTTCGACCGCGCGCTGCGCGCCGGTGCGTACGCGGTGCAGTCGATGCCGGTCTTCTGGCTGGGCCTGGCCGCGATCGCCGTGTTCGCGCTGGCCCTGGGCTGGTTGCCGGCCGGCGGGCTCACCGATGTCACAGCGACCGGCACGTCCTGGGGCGACGTGGCGCACCACCTGATCCTGCCGGTCGGGGTGTTGGCCGTGTCCCAGGCGCCGTGGTTCGTGCTGTTCGTCCGGGACGCGGTCGCGGAGAGCATGCGCGACGACCACGTGCTCGCGGCGCGGGCGCGCGGGTTGCCCGGCCGGACGGTGCTGTTCGGGCACGCGCTGCGAACCGCGCTGCTGCCGTTCCTCACCCTGGTCGGCACCCACCTGCCCGAACTGGTCGGCGGGGCGGTGCTGGTCGAGACGGTCTTCTCCCTGCCGGGCCTCGGCGCGGTCACCGTCGCCGCCGCGCTGGGCAGCGACTTCCCGCTGCTGGCGGCGATCACGCTGGCCACCACCGCGGTGGTGCTGGCCGCGAACCTCGCGACCGACCTGGCCTACGCCGCCGCCGACCCGAGGGTACGACTCGATGGCTGACCTTGCTACCCGACCGCCACTGCTCCACGTGGCCCGGTCCCGGCTGCGGCTGCGCCCCGGCCAGACCGGTGTCGTCATCGCCGGTCTGGTCCTGCTGACGACCGTCGCCGGCTCGCTGCTCGCACCGCTCGTCTGGCCCCTCGACCAGAGCGCCGTCGCGCTGGACCAGACCCGGTTGGCGCCGTCCTGGACCCACCTCGCCGGCACCGACGATCTGGGCCGCGACGTGGCGCACCGCGCCGTCTACGGGCTGCGGGTCTCGTTGCTCGTCGGGGCTGTCGCCGCGCTCGTCGCCACCGTCCTGGGCGGCGTGGTCGGCGGGATCGCCGGCACGCTCGGCGGCCGGGTGGACCGGATCCTGATGCGGATCGTGGACACCATCGCCGCGATGCCGCACCTGCTGCTGGGCATCTTCATCGTGGCCATGCTGCGGCCCAGCCTCGGTGCCGTGATCGCCTCCGTCGGGCTCACCCACTGGCTGTCCACCGCCCGCATCGTCCGATCCGAGGTGCTCAGTCTGCGGAACCGACCGTTCATCGACGCCGCCATCAGCGGAGGAGCCGGCCGACTCCGGGTCCTCACCCGGCACCTGCTGCCGCACGTCCTGCCCCGACTGGCGCTGGCCACCACCCTGATGATCCCGCACGCGGTGTGGCACGAGACCGCCCTGTCGTTCCTCGGCCTGGGCCTGCCGCCGCACCTCGCCTCACTGGGCAACATGATCAATGACGGTCAGGGGTCGCTGCTGACCGGTGCGTGGTGGGCGAGCCTGGCGCCGGGCGCGGTCATCGTCGTCGTCACTTTCGCCATCGCGGTCCTCGCCGCCCGTTGGCGTGACCGCTTCGATCCCCGGGTTCGAGCGGAGCTGCACCTGTGACCACCACCGAATCCGTTCCCGCCCCGGCGTCGGCCCGCGCCGCCACGAGTCGGCCGCTGCTGGCCGTGGATGGCCTCGGCGTCGAGTTCCGGCTGCGCGACGCGCGGGTGCGCGCCGTCACCGATCTCCACCTCACCGTCCGGGCCGGCGAACTGCTGGCCGTCGTCGGCGAGTCCGGCTGCGGCAAGTCCGTCCTGGCCCACGCCCTGCTCGGCCTGCTGCCGGGCAACGCCACGACCACCGGCCACGCCGTCCTGCACGAGTCGGACGGCGAACCGGTCGACCTGATCACCTGCGGTCAACGCCAGCTGGCCCGGCGGGTACGCGGGCGCCTGGTGGGCCTGGTTCCACAGAGCCCGGCCACCGCCCTGAACCCGGTCCGCACCGGACGGCGGCTACTCGCCGAGACGCTGCGGGCGCACGGCCGCGACCGCGCCGACGCCGACCAGCTCGCCGTCGACGTCGGGCTCGACCCGGCGGACCTGGACCGCTACCCCCACGAGCTGTCCGGCGGGATGGCACAGCGGCTGGTCACCGCGCTCGCGCTGGCACCAGACCCGGCGCTGCTCATCGCCGACGAGCCCACCACCGGGCTGGACCGGCCGCTGGTCGACCACACCCTCGACCTGCTGCGCCGCCGCTGCGACAACGGCGCCGCCGTCGTGCTCATCACGCACGACCTGGCCGCCGCGCGCCGGGTCGCCGACACCGTCGCCGTGATGTACGCCAGCCGCGTCGTGGAGCACCGCGACACCGACGAACTCTTCACCGCGCCGACCCACCCGTACGCCTCGGCGCTGCTCGACGCCCTGCCGGACCGGGCCTTCCGGCCGGTGCCCGGCGACCCGCCGATGCTCACCGCGCTGCCCCCCGGTTGCGCGTTCGCGCCCCGCTGCCCGCACCGCACCGACACCTGCGCTCACCCACCAGAGCCGACACCGGTCGCCGGTGGCGGCACCGTGGCCTGCCACCACCCGATCCGCACCGGAGCCAACCCGTGACCAGCACGCCACACCTGCTCGCCGACGAGGTGACCGTCGGGTACGGCCGCCAGGTCGTCCTCGACCGCGTCACGGTGCGGATCGACCGGGGCGAGACGGTCGGACTGCGCGGGCCGTCCGGCTGCGGAAAGTCGACACTGGTACGGGTCCTGGCCCTGCTGCACCAGCCCGATCAGGGCCGGGTCAGCATCGACGGCACCGCAGTGAGCGCCGTCCGGTACGCCGTGCCGGTGGCCCTACGGACCCGCGTCGCCGCCCTCTTCCAGAGCCCGCGCGCCGCCGCCGATCCCCGGCTGAGCCTCACCGACCTGATCGCCGAACCGCTGCGCGCCACCCGGACACCCGAGGCGGCGGTCCGGGAACGGGTCACCGAACTCGCCGACCTGGTCGGCCTCACCGCGGATCTGCGCAGCCGACGTCCGCACGCGGTCTCCGACGGGCAACTGCAACGCGCCTGCCTGGCCCGGGCCCTCGTGCACCGTCCCGACTACCTGCTCTGCGACGAGGCCACCGCGATGCTCGACGCCTCCACGCAGGCGCACGTCGCCGCCGTCATCCGCGACTACCAGCTGGCCCAGCAGGCCGGGGTCCTGGTCATCAGCCACGACCAGACTCTGCTGGAGCGCTGGAGCGACCGGATCGTCGACCTGGCCGGCACGGCACCCGCACGGACCTGACCTCCCGGCCGACGGGTTCCCACTCAGTCGGCGACGTCCACGATGACCTTGCCGTTGGCGGTGCCGTCGGCAACCAGGCGGTGGGCGTCCATCACCGTGTCGAGCGTGAACCGGCGCGCGTCCAGTCGGGGACGCAGCGCACCGGCTTCGGCCAGCGCCGCGATCTCGCGCAGGATGGAACCGTGGTGGTCACGGCCCCGCCCGGTGAGCATCGGCAGCAGGGTGAACACGCCGGAGTAGGTGGCGCCACGGAACGACAGCGGGGCGAGCGAGTGTGCGCCCCAGCCCAACGCGCTGACGACGTGCCCGTGGTAGGTGCGGACCGCCGCGAACGAGGCGTCGAGGGTCGTGCCACCGACGTTGTCGACGATGATGTCGAAACCCTCACCGCCGGTGTGTCTCTCGACGTACTCGTCGACGGTGCTCGTGGTGTAGTCGATCGGCACGGCGCCCAGGCTCTCGATCACCGGCAGGTTCGCCGGCCGGCCCGTGGCGTACACCTCGGCGCCTCGCGCCCGGGCGAGTTGCACGCCCACGTACCCGACCCCGCCGGCGCCGCCGTGCACCAGCACCTTCTGCCCGGCGTGGACCCCGGCCCGGTCGACCAGACCTTCCCAGGAGGTGACTGCCGCCAACGGCAACGCGGCGGCCTCCCGCATCGAGAGGTTGTTCGGCTTGTGAGCCAGCAACCGGGCGTCCACGGCGGTGTACTCGGCCAGCGAGCCCGGCAGGTCACCGACTCCCCCGCACAGCCCGTACACCTCGTCTCCCGGGGCGAAGCCGGTCACCTCCGCGTCGACCGCCGCGACCACACCGGCGAGGTCCATGCCGAGCACCGCGGGTAGCTGGACACGCGCGTGTGCGGCCTTCCCCGCCTGGATCTTCGTGTCGAGCGGGTTGACCCCGCTGGCGACGACCCGCACCAGCACCTGCCCGGGCCCGGGGGCGGGGTCGCCGATCTCCTCGACCGTCAGCGGAACGTCGAACTCCCGCAGCACCGCAGCCCGCATAGCCCCCACACTCTCCGTGATCGAGACGTCAGGTGGACGCTAACCGACCGGATTGCCGACCGGGCGGCTTCTTCGGTGACCGCCGCTGGCACCCGCCGGAAACTTTCGCCCGACGCCGGCCGACCATCCCGGTGCCACCGTTCCACCCGCCCCGCTTTTGCCATCTGAGGAAAAAGATCGCCACCTCTTGTAAAAAGTCTCCGCGCCGTCAGGATATTCAGATGCGTCGTCACCCTCAGATCGCAGGGCGGGTGGTCTCGGGCCTCCTCGCGTTCCTCCTCGTCTCGGCTGTCGCCCTCCTCGCGTCCGCTCAGCCCGCCGCAGCTCACGGGACCCTCGCGATGTCCACGCCGGCGGCAGGCGCCACGGTGCGCGAGGCGTTGACGTCGGTGCGGCTGTTCTTCACCGAGAAGGCCGCGGCCAACGCGTACTTCACGGTCACCGCGCCCGGTGGCATCCGGGTCGACAACGGCTGGTCGTACGGGGAGCCGAAGCCACTGGACAAGCCGGTACGCGAGTACTTCCTGGTGAACGGCCAGTTCGAGCCGCGCGAGTACACGACCGGGTTCCCCGCGACGGTGGCGGTCGCACACCTGCCGGCCAAGGGCGAGTACTCGGTGAGCTACCTGTCGGTCGCCTCGGACGGCGACCCCGTACGCGGCACCGTGACCTTCCGCTACAACGGGCCGGTGACTGCGGCACCGAAGGGGTGGAGCCCGCCGTCGACCCAGCCAGACCCGGCGCTGCTGGCCGCTGCCGAGCAACACGGGTCGTCCGGGCAGGCGTCGGCAGTGCCGACGGTCGCGGCCGAGACCCCGATTCCGCCGTCCGCGGCAGCGGCTGCTCCGATCGAGTCGACTGACGAGAGCGGCCCCGGAGCGGTCGCGTGGGTCGGCCTGGCGGTGGTCGCGGTGGCGGTCGCGGCGGCCGGATCCGTCGTCTGGCGTCGGCGGACGGCCTCCACTGGCAGACCCGCCGGCCGGGGCCGTACCGCGCCGGCGGGTCTGCCAGTGGA
>NZ_JAGPXZ010000433.1:0-5195 GCF_018070305.1 Micromonospora sp. M51
CGTTGAACGCGGCGTTCTCCGACGTCGAGGTCGCCGAGCAGGTGCGGGCGGGTCGGCTGCTGCGGGCGGCCAGCTACGCCGGCTTCGGTGAGGTGCCCCGGCCACAACTGCGGCTGGTCACCGGAGACGGCGAGGAGCCCGACGAGGAACGCCCGGCCCGCCGACCCGGCGCCCAGCGAGGGCGACCCGAGGCGGCACCCCGTACGGATCGGGCGGCCGAGCGGGCCGAGCGGGCCGCGCAGCGGGCGGCCCGAGCCGAGCGGGCCCGGCAGCGCCGCGCCCTGGACCGCGAGTTGGCGAAGGCCCAGGCCGACCAGGAGCGGGCCGAGGCGGAACTGACCAAGGCGACCGGGCAGGAGCGCGACGGTGCGGCCGTACTCGATGGGCTTGAGGCGGAGCTGGCCGAGCTGGAGCGGCGGCGCGCGGTCGCCGAGCAGGATCTCAGCCGGGCCAAGCTCGCCCGGCGGGCCGCCGAGCGGGCGGTCACCGTGGCCCGGCGCCGCGCCGGGGAGGTCGAGGCGGCCATCGAGGCACTGGCGGCCGAAGAGGGGGATGCGGACGCGGGCGGTGGCGCGGCAGACTGAGCATTGATGGACGACGACGAGTGCGCGGGCCGTGCACGGTGGGTGGCCGTGGATCGGGGCGTGGTCGGGCGCGGCGGTTCGGGCCGCGCGAAGAGGGCCCCGCGGTGACTCCGGAGCAGGTCGCGGCTGCCAGCAAGCCCGTCGTGCTCGACCTGGGCGACGCCTTCAGCCGGGACCCGACCACGTTGCGCCGGGCCCGACTGCTCGGCATCTCCGGGTGGGCCTTCTACATCAGCGGCCGGGCCGGCGCGCTCGGCGATGTGCGGGCCGAGACGGCCGCCGCCGCCCTCGGGTTCATCGCCCCGGACGCCGTCGCCGACGGTTGGGACGCCGCCGCCCGGGTCGTCCCGCCGTTCCAGGTGGCCGCCGCGAGCCTCGCCGAATGCTGCCGGTGGGGGGCGCAGCAGCTCGGCCCCCTGCCCGGTGCCGAACGCCTGTCCGCGCTCGTCGAGCGGGCCGTCGTCGCGGCCGACGCCAGCGGGATGCCGCTCTTCGCCGCGTGGCGGGCCATGCCCCTTCCGGACCTCTCTCCCGGGGCCCGCAGCGCCGCCGGGCTGCGGCTGCTCCGGGAACACTTCACCGGCGCCTACCTGCTCGCGGTACGGGCCGCCGGGATGACTCCGCTGGAGGCGGTGCTGGCCGGGCCGGAGGGGGAGGCCGGGGCGGTGGCCTGCGGGTGGCCGCCGCCGTACCCGCCGATCGGGCCGCTGGTGCGCCGCCGGCTCTGGGCGGAGGCGGTGACCAACCGGTTGGCCGCGCCGGCGTTCACCGCCCTCGGGCCCGCCGACGGCGCCGAGTTGGTGGAGTTGCTGCACCGCACCCGGGTCGACCTCGGCTGAGCCTCCGCCAGCCGGAAAATGGGCGGCGCCCCGGCGGCTCGGCTGCCAGGATGTCCTGCCGTGACCCTTCCCGCTGGTTGGACAACGCGCCGCCCCACCCTCGACGACGTGCCGGCGATCCTCGCGGTGGTGCACGCCGCCGACACCTTCGCCATCGGCCACCCCGACTTCGACGCCGAGGACGTCACGGCGTCACTGACCGCCAGCCACTTCGACCCGACCCGGGACTCCTGGTTGGCGATCGACCCGGACGACACAGTGGTCGGCTGGGCGACGGTGGACAACCCGAGCGGGGTGGGCCGGGAGTTCGTGGAGGTCTACGTCGAGCCGGTGCGGGGCGCCGCCGTCCGCGCGCCGCTGCTGGTTCGCCAACTGGACCGGGTCGCCGAACGCGCGGCCGAGCGGGGGTTGCCGTCGCTCACCGTCCGCTGCGCGGTCTTCGCCCCCGAACATGACTGGGAACAGACCCTTCGCGCGCTCGGTTTCGCCCGCGTCAAGCGGTACGTCCGAATGAGCCGACCGTTGGACGATCTGCCCGACGAGCCGGCCGCACCCGCGGGCGTGACCGTGCGGCAGGTCCGCCCGGACCACGAGACCGACCTGGTGGAGTTCCACCGGATCTACGAGGCCGCCTTCGGTGACACCCCGGACCACGAACCGTTGTCGTACGAGCGGTGGCGGGCCCGCATCGGCGACCTGACCGCCTGGGACGAGTGGTTCGTCGCCGAGGTGGACGGGGTGCCGGTCGGCGCGTTGCAGTCCTCGGATCAGGCACTCGACCAACAGTCGGGCTGGGTGAAGACCCTGTCGGTGCTGTCCGCGTACCGTCGCCGGGGTGTGGGTGCGGCGCTGCTGCGCCGCGCCTTCGCCCGCTACGCCGAGAAGGGGCGGAAGTCGGCCGGTCTGGGCGTCGACCTCACCAACCCGACCGCCCCGCTGTCGCTCTACCGGTCGGTGGGCCTGCGGGAAACCCACTGGACCGACATGTACGAACGGTCCGTCCCGGCGGCCCGTGTGTGATTGACGACCCCGGGCGGGCCCGACCGGCCCCGCGGTCGACAGCGGTAGCAGACTGGAGGCGTGCGATACGCGCTGCTACGCCGACGCGGTGCCGGTGGGGCGGGCCCGCAACTCGGTGACGTAGTCGTCCGGGGCGCCCGCCTTCTCGGCGGCGTTCGCGATCTCCGACAGGTACCACGAGGTCGGCAGGCCACCCTCGTACCCGTTGAAGACGTAGATCCACGCGGTCACGTCGCCGTCGAGGGTGGAAACCCGGACGTGCAGCTTGCGGTACGTCCCGGCGGCGACGCCCTCCAACTCGTCGAGCTGCTCGGCGTCGTACGGGTGGATGTCGTAGAGCGCCACGAAGACCCGGTCACCGGGAGACTCGACGAGGGTGCTCACCGCACCCTCCCAGCCGATCACGTCCGCCCCGGCGAAGGTCAGCCGCCAGCCCTCCAGCCAGCCGGTGCCCACCATCGGCGAATGCGGACAGTAGGCACGCATCCGGGCGGGGTCGAGATTTGAGCCGTAGGCGGCGTGATGACGCACGGCGATGACGATAGCCCGGCCGACGGGTGGGGGAGAATACGACAGTGCGTGTCGAACGCGTTCGGGAGAAGAAAGTCACTGTGAGCATGGACGAAGGGCGAACGCTGTGAGCCAGATCGTGATCATCGGTGGGGGGCCGGCCGGGTACGAGGCGGCACTGGTCGCCGCCCAGCTGGATGCCGATGTCACCGTGGTGGAGGCCGACGGGGCCGGCGGCGCCTGCGTGCTCTCCGACTGCGTACCGTCGAAGACCTTCATCGCCAGCTCGGGGGTGGTCACCGGATACCGGGACACCGAGGAGTTCGGGGTGCACTCGGACGGCCTGGAGGCGGTCACCGTCGACGCGCGGGCGGTGCACGAGCGGGTCAAGCGGCTGGCCCTGGCGCAGTCCGCTGACATTCACGCCAAGCTGCTGAAGGCGGGCGTCACCTTCGTGGCCGGCACCGCCCGGCTCGGCGAGGACTCCCTCGGGCACACCCACCGGGTCGTCGTCAGCCCCGCCGACGGCGGCGAGGAGTACTCGATCGACGCGTCCACCGTGCTGGTGGCCACCGGCTCGACACCCCGTCAGCTGCCCACCGCCGTACCGGACGGTGAGCGCATCCTGACCTGGCGACAGGTGTACGACCTGCCGGAGCTGCCCGAGCACCTGATCGTCGTCGGGTCCGGCGTGACCGGTGCGGAGTTCGCCAGCGCGTACCTGGCCATGGGGGTCGAGGTGACCCTGGTCTCCAGCCGCGACCGGGTGATGCCCCACGAGGACGCCGACGCCGCCTCCGCGATCGAGCGGGTGTTCCGCAACCGGGGCATGGAGATCCTCAACAACTCCCGGGCCGACGCGGTCCGGCGTACCGCCGACGGCGTCGAGGTGGAACTCTCCGACGGCCGTAAGGTGACCGGCTCGCACGCGCTGATCACCGTCGGGTCGATCCCGAACACCGCCAACCTGGGCCTGACCGAGTACGGGGTGCAGCTGGGCCGGGGCGGCTACGTGACAGTCGACAGGGCCTCCCGGACCAACGTGCCCGGCATCTACGCCGCCGGAGACTGCACCGGCGTGCTGCTGCTGGCCAGCGTCGCCGCCATGCAGGGCCGGATCGCCATGTGGCACGCGCTCGGCGAGGCGGTCCGCCCGCTGCGGCTGCGGACCGTCGCGGCGAACGTCTTCACCGATCCCGAACTGGCCACGGTGGGTGTCTCGCAGGACGAGGTGGACGCGGGCAAGGTGCCGGCCCGACAGGTGATGCTGCCGTTGTCCGGCAACGCCCGGGCCAAGATGGACGACCTCTCCGACGGCTTCGTGAAGTTGTTCTGCCGCCCGGCCAGTGGTCAGGTGATCGGTGGTGTGGTGGTCGCTCCGAAGGCCAGCGAGCTGATCCTGCCCATCACCATGGCGGTGGAGAACAACCTCACCGTCAACGAGCTGGCCCAGACCATCACCATCTACCCCTCGTTGTCCGGCTCGATCACCGAGGCGGCCCGCCAGCTCATGCTGCACGAGCTGGAGTAGCCGCCCCTTCTCGACGATCGTGGAGTTGTGGTGGGTGGTTCACGCCACGATGCCCCCTTGGTGAGGTGCCACAACTCCATGATCGACGGCCGCGCGGGTCTGGGCCAGCGCGATGGTCGCCAGCACTGCCACCTCGGTGACGATGAGCAGTCGCTCGGCCAGGCCGATCAGCAGACGGTCGCCGGGGTAGGCGGACCAGATCATCGCCGCCGCCAGGGTCAGGCTCAGCAGGACGAGGGTGCGTAGCATTCGGGCGACCGGCGCCAGCTCGGATCGACGGGCGAGCAGCCAACCGGCCGCCGGCAGTGCCAGAAAGGCGACCACCGAGGCGTACCGGTGCACGTAGGCCGCCGTGGTCATGGCGGTGCCTGGCTCGTTCGTCGGCACCACCGCGGCCAGGAGCAGCCCGGTCACCCACGCGCCGAGCAGCAGGTCGGTTGCCGGGGCGGGCCGTGCCGGCGCGGCGCGACGCAGTCCGTACAGCAGCGCCACGGTGGCGAGCGCCAGCACCACCATGGCGACGTCGATCACGCCGCCGCGGTCGGAGACGGCGAAGTCGCTGATGGTCAACGCCCAGGGGTTGAGGTCGTCGTTGACTTCGAGGTGACCGATGACGGTGAGCAGCGCCGCCAGGGCGATCCCGCCCAGGGCCAGCAGACCGGTACTCCGGGTTCCAGGCATGCCTCAGCCTGTCGCCGTGGGCACCCCAGC
>NZ_JAGPXZ010000434.1:0-5187 GCF_018070305.1 Micromonospora sp. M51
TGGTGCATCAGGGCCGCGAAGAGCAGGCCGATGCCGGTCCAGAGCACGACCTGGGTGCCGAGCGAGGCCAACCGGAAGTTCCACAGCAGGGTCGCGGGGAAGGTCGACGGAACCTCCTCGAAGGACGGCATCACCACGTACGCCACTGCCGTGACCAGCAGGAATCCCCCCACTGCCGCAGCGGCGCGCAGCCACGGCGGGGCCTGCGCGCCGACCGACCGGTAGCCCAGCGAGCCGGCCCACACGGCCACCAGGCCGAGCACCACCATCAACAGGTAGGTGACGGTCCGTTGGTTGATGGTGGCCGGGTCGCCGACCGCCGGTGGGTTCGCCGGGTACTTGAGGAACGGCACGATCACCACACCGAGCAGCGCCGCGCCGGCCAGCAGCAGACCCGACCGCCCGTCGTCCTCGGCGCGCCGCCGACGGGACAGCAGAACGTACGCCGTGGCCAGCAGGCCACCCATCGCGGCCCCGAACAGGCCGGTGGCCAGGAACAGACCGCCGCGCTGACCCGTCCGGCTGACCAGGGCTTCCCCGTGATCGTGGGCACCCGCCGCGGGCTCGGCGTGCGTCGCGGCCTCCTCGATCGCGATGGCCGCCTCGACGTGTGGCTCGCCGGCCACGTACGCGAACCCCCCGGCGAGCAGGCCGGCGATCAGACCGGCGAGCAGCCCGCGGACGAGGACGGCGAGGAACGGGGGAGTGGTGGTGGGGGTCAGTGGCACGGGACGCCCAGCAGGTGCCGGCCGTCGTGCATCAGCTCGTGCAGGTACGTCCCGCTGCGCGACACCGCTCCCTGGTCGAAGGCGACGAGGTAGGTCAGCAGGGCGAGCACGACAACGGTTGCCAGGGCCGTCCACAGCAGACGGGTACTGCCGGCGGGGTGCACCACCGGCTGGCTGGACGCGGAGCTGGACATGAATACACGAACCTCCCCGGGGATGACGCGTCCCCATCGCAAGGCTGCGGACGACCGAGCGTCCTGGCTCGCGGCCCCCGTCGGGGAACCGCTCACAGTGGCGCGACCGCGCCGGATTCACACCGGCTTCCCTCGCGTCGCCGCAGATAGTGGCTCGACGGTATCGGTGCGGCCTCGGACGGTCAACCCGGACCCCGGGCACCGACGACGTCCGCCCACCGTGGTGTCGATGGGTCCGAGAGGTAGCGGCGGGCAGCGGGATTCGTCAGACCAAAAGACGACAGTGTCGGTAGCCGGCCGCGCCGCGCGTTCCGCCATCTATGAACAGTCTGTTACCGCTAACATGGTCAACCTGCCAGATCGGTGGTGTCTCCGGGTTGACCCGGTGGGGTTCGATCAGTGGCTGGGGCGGGGTGTGGGGTGGACGTGACGGCGCCGGGACGGGTCCGATGACGACGGGCGGGCTCGCGCGACAACCCGGCATCGTCGACGCGCACCACCACCTCTGGGTCCGGGCGCGGCACCCGCAGCAGTGGATCGATCCGCACACCATGGCCGCTATCGACGGCGACTTCACGCCGGTCGAACTCGCCCCGGCGGCTCGGGCCGCCGGGGTGACGCAGACAGTGGTCGTGCAGTCCGTCGCCGTCCGGTCGGAGACTCCCGAGCTGCTCGGCATCGCGGCCGACGACCCCCTCGTCGCCGGGGTCGTCGGCTGGGTCGACCTCACCGCTGCCGACGTCGGTCGTCGCCTCGACCGGCTACGCCGGGCGCGCGGCGGTGAACGGCTGGTCGGCATCCGCCACCTGGTCCAGTCCGAACCCGACCCGATCTATCTCGACCGTCCCGAGGTGCGGCGGGGTGTCGCCGCGGTCGGTGCCGCCGGTCTCGCGTTCGACCTCCTGGTGCGTCCGCACCAGCTGCCGGCGGCCACCCGGCTCGTCCGCGACCTGCCGCAGGTGCGGTTCGTCCTCGACCACCTCGGCAAGCCCTCGCTCGGGCGGGCCGACCTCGGTGACTGGCGCCGCGACCTGCGGGCGCTGGCGGCCGAGCCCAACACGACGGCGAAGCTCTCCGGCCTGGTGACCGAGGTGGAGGGTGGTTCCTGGACGGCCGCCGACCTGCGGCCCGCCGTCGAGCACGCGCTCGACGTGTTCGGGCCGGACCGGCTGATGTTCGGCTCGGACTGGCCGGTGTGCCTGCTCGTCACCTCGTACGTCCGCTGGGTCGCGGTCCTCGGCGACCTGTTGGCCCCGCTGTCCGACGACGAGCGGGCGGCGATCTGGCAGTGGACCGCCTCCCGGGTGTACCGGTTGCCCCCGTCCTGAGCGGGCAGTGGCCGCCGAGCTGGCGACATAGTGTGTTATCGATAACATGCTAACGGCGGCGGCCGATATCCGGTGGTCTGATGTATGCCTCCGGTGGTGCAGGTAACGATGGCAAAACATGCCCGTAAGACCTTGGCAACATACGTGAATGCGTGGCAAGGTAACGCCTGATCGTGGGAAACATCCGACCTATCTCTGAGGTCGTGCGGGCGCCTGGCCGCACTGACAGCTGAGCGGGTTGGTCGCTCACAGGCGTTCGGCTCGTCGGCGGGGTCCTCGTCGGGTGCTGGCGCCACGCTTGGGGAGGTCAGGTCCGACGATGAGTAGCGTCGAGGCAACCGCCGGCACGCAGCGCGGCGAGCTCAGCGACTGGTTTCGCGAACGCATTTCCCACGCCGTCTCCGAGTTCACCGCCGCCACCGCGTTGGTCGTCCTGTTCATCGCCCTGACCTTCGCGAGCCCCTACTTCCTGACTGCTGACAACCTCTTCAACATCGGGGCGCAGACGGCGGTGATCGCCATCATCGCCACGGCCCAGACGATGGTCATCATCACGAAGGGCATCGACCTGTCCGTCGGGTCGGTCGCCGCGCTCGCCGGCGTGGTGGGCGCGATGGTCGTGCGTGACCTCGGCTTCTCGATCTGGGCGGCCACGGCGGTCGCGATCGGCGTCGGCGCGCTGGCCGGGCTGTTGAACGGGCTGCTGGTGACGGTGGCCCGGATCCCGCCGTTCATCGCGACGTTGGGAACGATGTCCGTGGGCCGCGGCCTCGTCTTCATCATCACCGGAGCGGTCGGCGTCTACGGCCTGCCCCGATCCTTCCAACTGCTCGGCAACGGGGAGATCCTCGGGATTCCGTTCGCCGTGGTGATCACCATCCTGGTCGCGGTCGGGGTCGCCTTCCTGCTCTCCCAGACCCGCTTCGGTCAGTACACGTACGCGATGGGCTCCAATCTGGAGGCGGCCCGCCGCTCCGGCATCCGGGTGGGGCGGCAGCTGACCGGGGTGTACGTGCTGGCGGGTGTGCTGGTCGGGCTGGGCGGCATGATCGCCGCGTCCCGGGTCAACTCCGGCCAGCCCAACTACGGCATCTCGCTGGAGCTCGACGTCATCGCCGCCGCGGTCATCGGCGGAGCCAGCCTGTTCGGCGGGCAGGGCCGGATCGTCGGGACCATCATCGGCGCGTTCCTCATCGCCCTGGTCCGCAACGGCGCCGTCCTGCTCGACATCAGCATCCACTACCAGCAGGTGATCGTCGGTCTGATCATCTGGGCGGCCGTCTACTTCGACCAGTACCGCCGCCGGCGGCTGGAATCACGGGGTTGACATGCCATTCCGAGAGTCCGAACGAGGAAGGACACACACCATGGCACACACCACCACCAGCCGGCGGACGCGAGGACCACTCCTGCGCGCGCAGGCGATCCTGGCCGTGGCCGCGGCGACCGCTCTGCTCAGCGCCTGCGGCGGGGTCGAGGTCCGCGACGGCGGTGACGGCGCGACCACTGACGCGAGCGGCCCCTTGAAGCTCGCCGTCGTACCCAAGGCGGTCGGGGCCGACTACTGGAACACCGTCAAGGCGGGCGCGGAGTGCGCCGCGCAGCGCGCGGGGGACGTCACCGTCCAGTGGGACGGGGTGACCACCGAGACCGACGTTGAGGGCCAGGTCAACCTGATCCAGAACTTCGTCACCAAGAAGGTCGACGGCATCGTCTACGCGGCGACCGACTCCAGCGCGCTGGCACCGGTGACCGACAAGGCGCTCGCCGCCAACATCCCGGTCACCATGATCGACTCCGGCACCAGCCCGCAACCGCCGAGTGTGCCCCTCTTCGCCACCGACAACCGGGCGTCGGCCACCGAGGCGGCGAAGCTGCTCGCCACCGAACTCGGCCCCGGCAACCACGAGGTGGCGCTCGTCGAGTTCCAGCCCGGGTCGCAGACCAACACCGAGCGGGTCGACGGCTTCAAGGCCGGCCTGGCCCAGTACCCCAACCTGAAGCTGGTCGGCCAGCAGCCGAGCAAGAGCGACGTCAACGAGGCCCGCCGGGTCACCGAGAACATCCTCACCGCCAACCCCAAACTGGCTGGCGTCTTCGCCGCCAACGAGCCGAGCGTGCTCGGCGCCGCGCAGGCCATCCAGGCGGCCGGCAAGTCCGGCAAGGTGGTCATCATCGGCTGGGACGCGGCCCCGGACGAGATCGCCGGGGTGCGCAACGGCCAGATCTCGGCGCTGGTCGTGCAGAACCCGTTCAAGATGGGCTACTTCGGCGTCGACAAGATGGTCAAGCACCTCCGGGACAAGGCGCCGCTGGCGTCGGCCGACACCGGCGTCACGTTCGTCACCAAGGAGAACATCGACTCGGCGGAGATCAAGGCGGTGCTCGAGCCCAGCTGCGCCAACCCGCCGGTGCAGTGATGGGAGGCATTCCCACGGCCACCGCCGACAACGCCCAGCAACCCACCGACGAGGAACCGCCGGTCCTCGAGGCCCGCGGCATCGTCAAGCGGTTCGGGCACGTCGAGGCGTTGCGGGGGGCCGACTTCACCGTCCGCCGGGGCGAGGTCGTCGCGTTGATCGGTGACAACGGTGCCGGAAAGAGCACCCTGATCAAGACCCTGTCCGGTGTGCATCCGCCGGACGAGGGCGAGATCCTGATCGGCGGCCGTCCGGTCCGGTTCTCCACCCCGGTCGATGCCCGCCGGGCCGGGGTGGAGACCGTCTACCAGGATCTCGCCGTCGCCGACGACCTGAGCGTGGCCGCCAACCTGTATCTCGGCCGGGAGATCCTGCGCTCCGGGCCGCTCGGTCGGCTCGGCCTGCTGGACAAGCGCGCCATGCGGCAGGGTGCCGCCGCCGCCCTCGACGAACTGGGCGTACGGATTCCCCGGGTGACCACCCCGATCGCCATGCTCTCCGGTGGGCAGCGGCAGTG
>NZ_JAGPXZ010000435.1:0-5180 GCF_018070305.1 Micromonospora sp. M51
CGCACCCGATGGCCCGCGAGGGGCGGCTGGAACTGCGCCCGTTCGCGGACCTGCCCGACTGACGACGATGTTCACCTCGCAGCGCCGGCCGATGCCTACCCAGGCACCGGCCGGCGCGGCGGCGGCCGTCGCGGCCGCCAGCGTCGAGGCGTACCCCCGGATCGTCGCGACCCTGATCCGGGTGACCGGGGACTGGTCGTTGGCCGAGGACTGTGCCCAGGAGTCGTTGACCGCCGCGCTGGAGCGCTGGCCCGCCGACGGTGTGCCCGCCAACCCGGGCGGCTGGCTGATGACGGTGGCGCGTAACCGGGCGATCGACGTGCTGCGCCGCGCCACCGTGGAACGACGCAAGCTGCACGACCTGGCGTTGCTCACGCCGGATGAGGCGTCGCCGGAGCCGGAGGTGGGCCAGGACGTGGTGGACGACCGGCTGCGGCTCATCTTCACCTGCTGCCATCCGGCGCTCGCGATCGAGGCCCGGGTGGCGTTGACGTTGCGAACGGTCTGCGGCGTGCCGACCGCCGACATCGCCCGCCTCCTGCTGGTCAGCGAGTCGACGATGACCCGCCGGTTGACCCGGGCCCGCACCCGCATCACCCAGGCGGGCATCCCGTACCGGGTGCCGAGCGGGCCGGCGCTGACCGAGCGACTACCCGGCGTCCTCGCCGTGCTGTACCTGCTGTTCACCCGGGGCTACGTCGCCGACGGCGAACCGGCGTTCGCCGACGAGGCGGTCCGGCTGGCCCGGCTGCTCGACCGGCTGATGCCCGAGCAGTCCGAGGTCGCCGCGCTGCTGGCGCTGTTCCTGTTCCACCACTCCCGTCGGGATGCCCGCCGCGACGCCGCCGGCACCCTGCTCACCCTGCACCGGCAGGACCGCGACCGGTGGGACCGCGCCGCCATCGCCGAGGGCCTGGCCACCCTCGATCGGGTACGCCACGACGGGCCGTACGCGTGGCAGGCCCGGATCGCCGCCTGCCACGCCACCGCCGTCTCGGTCGACGACACCGACTGGCCGACGATCGCGCGGGCCTACGACGCGCTGGCTGCCCTCCGCCCCTCGCCGGTGATCGCGCTCAACCGCGCGGTAGCGCACGGGTACGCGTACGGGCCGGCCGTCGGGCTGGCCCTGCTCGACGCGGCACGAGCCGGGGGCGGACTGGGCGGCTATCCGCTCGCCGTGGCGGTGGAGGCCGACCTGGTGGCCCGGCAGGGTGACCGGTTGCGCGCGGCCAGCCTGTTCCGGGAGGCGGCGACGGCGGTCGCTTCGACCGCCGAGCGCCGTGCCCTGCTCGGCCGGGCTGACGAACTGGCCGGGTAGGCCGGCGGGGTCCAGCCGGGCCCGGCCAGCACCAGGAATCGGGTCCAGACCGCGAGGCCCTGGTCGACCGGGCCGACGACCTCATCCGCGAGGCTGACAGTCACGCCACAAGGATCGGTACGTCGTACTTGTGGATGCGGTCGTCCCGGGTGACCAGGGTCAGCCCCTCGTGCAGGGCCTGCGCGACAAGCATCCGGTCGAAGGGGTCCCGGTGGATCGCCGGCAGCCGACCAGCCGCGATGGCGTGATCGTGGAGGATCGGGAGTTCCCGCAGTTCGGCGTCACGAATCCGCTCGGCGAGGTCGGCAGGGCCGGCCAACTTGCCCAGCGACTGTTTGATCGCGACCTCCCACAGCGTGACCGGGCTCAGATACACATCGGGTTCGGCGTCGATGCGGTCCTTGACGTCCGTGGCGAGCCCCGGGTCGTCGGTCAACCACCAGAGCACCACGTGCGTGTCGAGCAAGAGCCTCATCCGGACAGCCCGAAGTCGCGAGCAACCTCGTCGTTGACCTCGTCGGAATCCCAGTCTCCGGTGAGATCCAGCGCACCGCGCAGAGAGCCGCGACCAGTGCGTGTCGTACGACGAAGAGGAATGACTTTGGCGACCGGGGTACCGGCCCGACTGATCACGATTTCCTCGCCGTGCTCGACCCGTTCGATGATGCGTGACAGGTTCGTCTTCGCATCGTGGATGTTGAACTGTGCCGCAGCTTCACCGGCCACCATGACACCTCCTTAGCTAAGAGGTTAGCCCGGGGCGGGGTGTCGGGACGGGAACGACGCAGGCTCCCTCCCGCCGAAGGGCGGGAGGGAGCCTGGTGACATCGGTACGTCAGCTGGCGATCATGCGGCGCAGCACGAACTGCAGGATGCCGCCGTGCCGGTAGTAGTCCGCCTCGCCCGGGGTGTCGATCCGCACCACAGCCTCGAACTCGACGCCGGTGTCGGTGGTGACAGTCACCGTGCGCGGGGTCTCGCCGTCGTTGAGCGCGGTCACCCCGGTGATGCTGAACGTCTCGGTGCCGGTCAGGCCGAGCGACTCGGCGGTGACGTCCACCGGGAACTGCAGCGGCAGCACGCCCATGCCGATCAGGTTGGAGCGGTGGATCCGCTCGTACGACTCGGCGATGACCGCCCGGACGCCCAGCAGCATCGTGCCCTTGGCCGCCCAGTCCCGCGACGAACCCGAGCCGTACTCCTTGCCGGCCAGGATGACCAGCGGGATGCCGGCCTCCTGGTAGGCCATCGAGGCGTCGTAGATCGAGGTCTGCTCGCCGGTGAGGTGGTTGACGGTGAAGCCGCCCTCCACCCCCGGAACCAGCTGGTTGCGCAGCCGGATGTTGGCGAAGGTGCCCCGGATCATCACCTCGTGGTTACCCCGGCGGGAACCGTACGAGTTGAACTCGTGGCGCGGCACGCCGTGCTCGGCCAGGTACGTGCCGGCCGGGGAGTCCGCCTTGATCGCACCGGCCGGCGAGATGTGGTCGGTGGTCACCGAGTCACCCAGCTTGGCCAGCACCCGGGCGGCGGAGATGTCGACGACCGGGCTCGGCTCCTGCTGCATGCCCTCGAAGTACGGGGGCTTGCGCACGTAGGTGGAGTCGTCCGCCCAGGCGAACGTGTCGCCGGTCGGGGTGGGCAGCGACTGCCAGCGCTCGTCACCGGCGAAGACGTCCGAGTACGCGGCGCTGAACCCGGTGGCGCCGATCGCCTGGGCGATGACGTCCTGAATCTCGGCGCTGTTCGGCCAGATCTCCCGCAGGTACACCGGGTTGCCCTCGGAGTCCTCACCGATCGGCTCGTTGGCCAGGTCGATGTCCATCGTGCCGGCCAGGGCGTACGCGACCACCAGCGGCGGCGACGCCAGGTAGTTCATCTTGACGTCCGGGTTGATCCGGCCCTCGAAGTTCCGGTTGCCGGAGAGCACCGAGACCACCGACAGGTCGTGCTCGTTGACCGCGGCGGACACCTCCTCGGGCAGCGGGCCCGAGTTGCCGATGCAGGTGGTGCAGCCGTAGCCGACCAGGTTGAAGCCGAGCTTGTCCAGGTACGGCGTGAGGCCGGCCCGCTCGTAGTAGTCCATGACGACCTTCGAGCCCGGGGCCAGGGTGGTCTTCACCCACGGCTTGCGGCTCAGGCCCTTCTCCACGGCGTTGCGGGCCAGCAGCGCGGCACCGATCATCACCTGCGGGTTGGACGTGTTGGTGCAGGACGTGATCGCGGCGATCACCACGGCGCCGTGGTCCAGCTCGTACTCGACGCCGTCGGCGCCGGTGACCCGGACCGGGTTGGTGGCCCGGCCACCCGCGCCGACCGCCGCCGTCTCCAGGTCACGCGGCTCGTCGGCCGGGTCGCTGAACTCGTTGGCCGGCGGGTCGCTGGCCGGGAAGGACTCGGCGCTGGCCTCGTCGGCCGGGCCATTGGCGCCGCGCGGCAGCTCCTCGCGGGGGACACCCGGCTTGATGTCACGCTCGTTGGTGGAGTCGTCGGCCACGTAGTCGGTCAACGCCGAGCGGAACAGCGTCTTCGCCGCGCCCAACGGCACCCGGTCCTGCGGGCGCTTCGGGCCGGCGAGCGACGGCTCGATGGTGCTGAGATCCAGCTCCAGGCGCTCGGAGTACTCCGGCTCGGCGTCCGGGTCGTGCCAGAGGCCCTGCTCCTTGGCGTACGCCTCGACGAGCGCGACCTGCGCGGCGTCGCGGCCGGTCAGCTCCAGGTAGCGGATGGTCTCACCGTCGATCGGGAAGATCGCCACGGTGGAGCCGTACTCCGGGGACATGTTGCCGATGGTGGCCCGGTTGGCCAGCGGCACGGCGCTCACGCCCGGGCCGTAGAACTCGACGAACTTGCCGACCACACCGTGCTTGCGCAGCATCTCGGTGATGGTCAGCACCAGGTCGGTGGCGGTGGTGCCGGCCGGCATCTCGCCGTGCAGCTTGAAGCCCACCACACGGGGGATCAGCATGCTGACCGGCTGGCCGAGCATCGCGGCCTCGGCCTCGATGCCGCCGACGCCCCAGCCCAGCACGCCCAGGCCGTTGACCATGGTGGTGTGCGAGTCGGTGCCGACGACGGTGTCCGGGTACGCCTGGCCGCCCCGCTCCATGATCGTGCGGGCCAGGTACTCGATGTTGACCTGGTGCACGATGCCGGTGCCCGGCGGGACGACCTTGAACTCGTTGAACGCGGTCTGGCCCCAGCGCAGGAACTGGTAGCGCTCCTTGTTGCGCTCGTACTCCAGCTCGACGTTGCGGGCGAACGCGTCCTCGCGGCCGAACAGGTCGGCGATGACCGAGTGGTCGATGACCAGCTCGGCGGGGGCGAGGGGGTTGACCTTGCTGGCGTCGCCGCCCAGCTCGCGGACGGCCTCGCGCATGGTGGCCAGGTCGACCACGCAGGGCACACCGGTGAAGTCCTGCATCAGCACCCGTGCCGGGGTGAACTGGATCTCCACGCTCGGGGCGGCGGTGGAGTCCCACCCGCCGAGCTGGCGGATGTGGTCGGCGGTGATGTTCGCGCCGTCCTCGGTCCGCAGCAGGTTCTCCAGCAGGATCTTCAGGCTGTACGGCAACCGGGCGTGGCCGTCCACCTTGTCGATCTTGAAAATCTCGTAGCTCGCGTCTCCGACGCGTAGCTGGGTCTTCGCACCGAAGGTGTCGAGGCTCGCCACGTCGTACTCCTTCACACCAGCGACCGTGAGTAGTCCTGAGCAGTCTGTCGCACCGGTCGGGGTGCCGCCGAGGTTAGGTGACACTTACCGCCGATTCCGCTTCCAACAAAACCGTACGTCCGTCTTGCTATATGTGCAACCCGGCGTACCGACCCGGCGGGCCCACGACCGCACCGCGCCGACAGA
>NZ_JAGPXZ010000436.1:0-5180 GCF_018070305.1 Micromonospora sp. M51
TCATGAGGTTGACGGGGCCGTTGATCTCCAAATGGCCCGTCAACCTCATGATCAACGCTGAAGGCGGGTGGGGTTACTTCACTGAGGGGGTTACGAAGGGGGGTTTGGTGAGGGTCAGGGGGGCTCGGCGGCCTCGGATGTCGATCTCGACTTCGGCACCGTCCGCGAGGTTGGCGTCGGTGTCGAGCAGGGCCAGGGCGATGCCCTGCTTCCTCGTCGGGCTGAAGGTGCCGCTGGTCACGGTGCCGACCTGGACGTCACCCACGTGCAGGGTCATGCCGGGGCGCGGGATGGCCCGGTCCACGGCCACCAGGCCGCGCAGCGTCCGCCGGGGGCCGGCGGCCCGCTCGGCGAGCAGCGCGTCGCGGCCCCAGAAGGCCGGCTTGTCCCAACCGACCGCCCAGCCGGAGCGGGCCTGCACCGGGCTGATGTCCAGGGAGAGGTCCTGCCCGTGCAGCGGGTAACCCATCTCGGTGCGCAGCGTGTCCCGGGCGGCCAGCCCGCAGGCGCGCAGCCCGAACGTCGCGCCGACGGCGAAGAGCGCGTCCCAGACCGCTACCGCGTGCTCCGCCGGCACCACCAGCTCGTAGCCCAACTCGCCCGTGTAGCCGGTACGGCAGACGGTCAGCTCCACCCCGGCCAGGCTCGCGGCGGAGAAGCTCATGTACCCGTGCTCGGTGGGCAGGTCCAGGGCGGCCAGCAACTCGGCCGAGCGGGGGCCCTGCACGGCCAGCACCGCGTACGCCTCGTGCTCGTCGGTGACTGTCACCTGCGCGGGCGCGGCGGCGCGCAACCGGCGTACCACCTCGGCGGTGTTCGCCGCGTTCGGGATGAGGAAGACGTGGTCGTCGGCGTAGAGGTAGGCGATGATGTCGTCCACCACGCCGCCGGTGGCGTCGTCGCAGCAGAGCGTGTACTGCGCCCGGCCCGGGCCGATCCGGCCCAGGTCGTTGCTGAGGCAGGAGTTGACGAAGTCGGCCGCGCCGGGGCCGCTCACCCGGGCCTTGCCCAGGTGTGACACGTCGAAGACCCCGACCGCCGTACGCACAGCGGTGTGCTCCTTGAGCACTCCCCCGCCGGCGTACTCCAGCGGCATCTCCCAGCCCCCGAAGGGGGCGAACTTGGCTCCGGCGGCGGTGTGCCGCTCGTGCAGCGGGGAACGGCGCAGCCGGGTCGCGGCGGCGTCGGAGGTCACGTCGGTCATGGGTGGCAACTTACCGGGGGCAACGCCGCTGGTTAGCATCGGCGGGAGCCCGCTGGCGCCGTCGGCGGGACAGCCATGACGTCCGGCAGGTAGGTTCCGCCGGAGACCTTCACCGCTGGTACGCGACGCCGCGACCGGCCCGGCCCGCCCGGAGTAGCTTCAGTGACTTCACCCCGCACCACCAACCTGAGCCTGGTCGACACCGACCCGGCCGAGCTCGCCGTCGACGCGATCGTGATCGGCGTGCACAGCCAGACCGGAGAGCAGGGCGCCACCAGCGGCCTCGCCGGCACCCTGCTGCTCGCCAGCGGCGCGGAGAGCATCGCGGCCGCGTTCGACGGCAAGCTGACCGAGACGCTCGCGCTGCTCGGCGCGACCGGCGGGCCGGGTGAGGTCATCAAGCTGGCCACCCTGGGCACCGTGACCGCCCCGCTGGTCACCGCGGTCGGGCTCGGCCCGGAGCCGTCGGGCGCCGCACCGGCCCCGGAGACGCTGCGCCGGGCCGCCGGTGCCGCGATCCGGGCCCTGGCCGGTGCGCGCACTGTCGCGCTCGCGCTGCCGCTGCCGGATGACGCGGACGCGTCGGCCGAGCTGCGGGCGGTCGCCGAGGGGGCGCTGCTGGGTGGGTACCGGTTCGCCGGGTACAAGACCCGGCCCCAGCCGACCCGGCGGGAGCCGGTGGCCGAGGTGCTCATCGCGGTGCCGGACGCCGGCGACGCGGACGCCCAGGCGGAGGTCGCCCGGGCGCAGGCGGTGGCGGGCGCGGTCCGGCTCAGCCGGGACTGGGTGAACACCGCGCCGAACCAGCTGCGTCCGCCGTCGTTCGCCGACGCGGTGGCGAGCGCGGCGCGCGAGGCGGGTCTCGACGTCGAGGTGCTGGACGAGGCGGCGCTGTCCGCCGGCGGGTACGGCGGCATCGTGGCGGTCGGGCAGGGCTCGGAGGCCCCGCCGCGGCTGGTGAAGCTGACCTACACCCCGCAGGGCGGCGGCAACGGCAAGCGGGTCGCGCTGGTCGGCAAGGGCATCACCTTCGACACCGGCGGCATCTCGATCAAGCCGGCGCAGGGCATGTGGGAGATGAAGTCCGACATGGCGGGCGCCGCCGCGGTGGGCGCGACCATGCTGGCGATCGCCGCGCTGAAGCCGTCGGTGGCGGTCAGCGCGTACCTGCCGATGGCCGAGAACATGCCCTCGGGCACCAGCTACCGCCCGGGTGACGTGATCACCATGTTCAACGGCAAGCGGGTCGAGGTGCTCAACACCGACGCCGAGGGCCGGATGATCCTGGGCGACGCCATCGCCCGCGCCTGCGCCGACGGCACCGACTACCTGTTCGAGACGTCCACCCTGACCGGCGGCCAGGTCATCGCGCTGGGCAAGCGGGTGGCCGGCGTGATGGGCACCCCGGAGCTGTGCGACCGGGTGAAGGTGGCCGGCGACGCCGTCGGCGAGCCGGCCTGGCCGATGCCGCTGCCCGACGACGTCCGTAAGGGCATGGAGTCGGACGTGGCGGACATCTCGCAGGTCAACGCCGGCATGGACCGGGCCGGTCACATGCTGCAGGGCGGCGTGTTCCTGCGTGAGTTCGTGGCCGACGACGTGGCCTGGGCGCACATCGACATCGCCGGGCCGGGCTACCACTCGGGCGAGCCGACCGGCTACTGGACCAAGGGCGGCACCGGCGTTCCGGTCCGCACCCTGGTGCAGCTCGTCGAGGACGTCGCCGCCAACGGCTGACGCGACGGACATCGAGGGGGCCTCCGGTCGACGCCGGGGGCCCTTCTCAGTACCGCTCGGGGCGGCGTTTGCGGCGCTCGTTGAAGTCGCGCATCCGCTGCGGGTAGCCCATCAGCCGGACGTCGTACACCGGGATGCCCATCCGGTACGCGAAGCGTCGCGCCCCGTCCGGCCCGTCGATCCGGCGGCGGGTCCACTCCCCGTCGTCGGCGATCAGGATGACGGTGGTCTCCGTCACCGTCGTCCGCGGCTCGATGAACGCCTCGACGCCGCGCCGACTCCGGATGAAGTTCTCCAGATGGTCCAGATCGCCACGATCGGCGGCACGGTCACGGCTCGGCACAGCCGCCTGTTTGCGGCGCCGGAACAACCCCACCGGATCTCTCCCCCACCGTGCGTCATCGACAACGGTGCCAAGGGTACGTGTCGATGACGTGTCGTTGGGCACCTCAGTACGCACCCTGTGCTCAGTGGTGACAAGATGACCGAGGTGGGGTGTGTCCGTGTTACACCCCTGTGACCCCCGATGCAGCGACGCGACCTGGGAGTTGGACGTGAGCGAGCCGAACGAAGCGACCTTCGACATCGTCATTCTCGGAGGTGGCAGCGGCGGCTACGCGACGGCCCTGCGCGCCGCCCAGCTGGACCTCTCCGTCGCCCTGATCGAGAAGGGCAAGCTCGGCGGGACCTGCCTGCACAACGGCTGCATCCCGACGAAGGCCCTGCTGCACGCGGCGGAGATCGCCGACCAGGCCCGCGAGTCGGAGCAGTTCGGCGTGAAGGCCGAGCTGATCGGCATCGACATGGCCGGCGTGAACTCGTACAAGGACGGCGTGATCTCCCGCCTCTACAAGGGCCTGCAGGGCCTGGTGGGCGGCTCGAAGAACATCACCTTCGTCGCCGGCGAGGGCAAGCTGGTCGGCAAGAACGTCGTCGAGGTGGACGGCAAGCGCTACACCGGCCGCAACATCGTCCTGGCCTCCGGCTCGTACGCCAAGAGCCTGCCCGGCCTGGAGGTCGACGGCGAGCGGATCATCACCAGCGACCACGCGCTCACGATGGACCGGGTGCCGTCGTCGGTGATCGTGCTCGGTGGCGGCGTGATCGGCGTCGAGTTCGCCAGCGTGTGGAAGTCCTTCGGTGTGGACGTGACGATCGTCGAGGCGCTGCCCCGGCTGGTCGCCGCCGAGGACGAGGAGTCGTCGAAGGCGCTGGAGCGGGCGTTCCGCAAGCGTAAGATCAACTTCAAGGTCGGCAAGCCGTTCGAGAAGGTCGAGAAGACCGACAACGGCGTCAAGCTGACCATCCAGGGCGGCGAGACCGTCGAGGCCGAGCTGCTGCTGGTCGCCGTCGGTCGCGGCCCGAACACCGCCAACCTCGGGTACGAGGAGCAGGGCGTCAAGATGGACCGCGGCTACGTGCTGACCGACGAGCGGCTGCGTACCAGCGTGCCGAACGTCTACGCGGTCGGCGACATCGTGCCCGGCCTCCAGCTCGCCCACCGCGGCTTCCAGCAGGGCATCTTCGTGGCCGAGGAGATCGCCGGGCAGACCCCGGCCGTGATCGACGAGGCCGGCATCCCGCGCGTCACCTACTGCGACCCGGAGCTGGCGTCGGTCGGCCTGACCGAGGCGAAGGCCAAGGAGCAGTACGGCGCCGACAAGGTCACCGCCCTCAACTTCAACCTGGGCGGCAACGGCAAGAGCCAGATCCTCAAGACCACCGGTTTCGTGAAGCTGGTCCGGGTCAACGACGGCCCGGTGGTCGGCGTCCACATGGTTGGCGCCCGGGTGGGTGAGCTGATCGGTGAGGCGCAGCTCATCTACAACTGGGAGGCGTACCCGGCGGAGGTCGCCCAGCTCGTGCACGCCCACCCGACCCAGAACGAGGCGTTGGGCGAGGCGCACCTGGCCCTCGCCGGCAAGCCGCTGCACTCGCACGCCTGATCATCCAAACCGCGGCGTCCGGCGACGGGCGAAGATCCCACCAGGGGAATGAAGGAGTCTCAGAAAATGCCGGTATCGGTCACCATGCCCCGGCTCGGCGAGAGCGTCACCGAGGGCACCGTCACTCGCTGGCTCAAGCAGGAGGGCGACACGGTCGAGGTTGACGAGCCCCTGCTCGAGGTCTCGACCGACAAGGTCGACACCGAGATCCCGTCGCCCGCTGCGGGCGTGCTGAGCCGGATCGTGGTCGGCGAGGACGAGACCGCCGAGGTCGGCAGCGAGCTGGCCGTCAT
>NZ_JAGPXZ010000437.1:0-5168 GCF_018070305.1 Micromonospora sp. M51
CTCGGGTCCTGGGTGCCGGGCACCTTGGTCTTGGCGGTGACCTGCTCGGCCCAGGCGATGTGCTGCTCCCAGCTCATCCCGGTGGTCGGCTCGGGCAGGTTGTGCTTGGTCAGCAGCGTCTTGTTGTAGACCAGCCCCTGGGTGTTCTCCCCGGCGGCCAGGCCGGCGAGCTTGCCGTCGACGACGCCGTACTGCCAGAGGCTCTTGGGGAACTTGGAGGTGTCCAGCTTTCCGGACTCCTGGTACGGGGTCAGGTCGAGCGTGGTGTTGCGGGCCGCGTACTCGGCGAGGTAGTTGTCGTCGATCTGGAACAGGTCCGGTGGGTTGCCACCGGCGGTGAGCGTGGCCAGCTTGTCGAAGTAGCCCTGGTTGGCCTGCCAGGTCTTCTCGAAGGTCACGTTGGGGTGCTTCTGGGTGTAGAGGGCCAGCGCGTCCTCGGTCAGCTTGGCCCGGGCGTCGCCGCCCCACCAGAAGATGGACAGCTTGACCGGCGCGTTCGGGTCGGCGGCGCCGCCGTCGTCTCCGCAGGCGGCGGCGCCGAACATCAGCGGTGCGGCGACCGTCACGGCGAGCAGGCCACGCAGGAGTCGCCGCCGGGGCAGCGGGGTACGGTGGGCGCGCCCGACGGGCGCGCCAGTGGTGGGGGGCGTTGCGGGGTGCATGTGCGCTCACTCCTCGGCATTAGGAGGCGACGGCGTCACCGGTGGCCGTGGTCGGGGTGCCCGGGCCCGCAGGGCAATGCGGGTCCGGGCCACGCGGCGCGGCCAGGGGACGTGCCGGCCGGGCGTACGGGCCCGGGCCGGTCGAGTCGCGGATGACCAGGTCGGTCTGGAGCATTACCTGTGCGGTGGTACGACGGACGCCGAGCGCCGTGCCGGCACCGGACCCCCGCGCACCGCGCGGTGATTCGATGTCCTGTTGCAGCAGCATGTCGACGGCCGTCCGGCCGGCGGCCCCGGTGGGTGTGGCCACCGTCGTCAGCTTGGGTCGGGTGAGCCGGCTCAGGGTGATGTCGTCGACCCCGACGACGCTCACCTCCTGCGGCACCCGGACCCCGAGCGCGTCCAGCCCTTCGATCAGGCCGATCGCCATCAGGTCGTTGTAGGCGAGCACCGCCGACACGCCGCTGCGTCGCACCTGCTCGGCGATGGCCGAGCCGCCGACCTCGGTGGGCGCGTTGGGGCCGAGCACGGTCAGCTCGGCGCCACCGGCTCGGGCGGCCGCGCTGGCGGCACGGCGCATCTCCCGGTTGGTCCACGAGCTGCGCGGGCCACCGAGCAGCGCGATGCTGCGGTGCCCCAGGCCGACCAGGTGCTCGATCGCCGAGCGGGCACCCTGACCGACGTCCATCAGCACGCAGGGCAGGCCGGTCACCTGGCGGTTCACCACGACCAGTGGCACCTCGCGGCTGAGCTGTTCGATCAGGCTGTTGCTCATCCGGGGGCTGCACAGCAGCACCCCGTCGACCTGCTTGGCCAGCGCGTGGACCAGCTCTTCCTCGGCGGTCGGGTCCTCGTTGGTGTCGGCCACGAAGACGTGGTAGTCGCGGTGCCGGGCCTGACTCTCCGCCGCCTTGATCAGCGGTGGGAAGAACGGGTTCGCGATGTCCGCGATGATCAGCCCGATGTTGTGCGTCCGCCCGGTGATCAGTGCTCGGGCGGCCCGGTTCGGTCGGTAGCCCAGATCCTCCGCGCACGCCAGCACCCGGACCCGGGTCTCCGGGTTGACCAGGTGTGGCGCCGAGAAGGTGCGGGACACGGTGGAGATGTGCACACCCGACGCCCGGGCGACGTCCCGGATGGTGACTGGCACGGCGGCCCCTTCGTCCGATGTGGTGGCGGTCACGGGTGTGGCCCATTAATGCAAACGGTTGCGCCAGTGTCAACGGTCAATGATTACGGCTTTGTTGCACCCACGCTCCCCTTGGTGAGCTGCCGCCACACAAAACCTGACATATAACGCCGATCCCGTCGCCGTCGTTGACGCCAACGGATCGATCGTGATTACTTCATTGCAAACCTTTGCAGCATCACGGGAGGCGCACCGCATGTCACCGAGAGCCGCCGGATGGGTCCGGTACGCCGTGGTGGGCACCGGCGCGCGGGCGGAGATGTTCGTCCGGGCGCTGGTGCTCGACCACGCCGACACCACCGAGCTGGTCGCCTTCGCCGACACCAACCAGGCCCGGATGGACGCGCACAACCGCTGGCTGACCGAGCTGGGCCACCGCCCGGTGCCCACGTACCCGGCCGCCGACTTCGCGGCGATGCTGGACAAGGAGCGCGTCGACGTCGTTCTGGTCACCAGCGTGGACGTCACCCACGACGAGTACGTGGTGGCCGCGCTGCGCGCCGGTCGGGACGTCGTCACCGAGAAGCCGATGACAGTGGACGCGGCACGCTGCCGGCGCATCCTGGACACGGTGAGCGAGACCGGCGGCCGGGTGACCGTCGCCTTCAACTACCGCTACAACCCGCTGCACGAACAGGTTCGCCGGCTGCTCGCCGAGGGCGCGGTCGGCGAGATCGGCTCGGTGCACTTCGAGTGGCTGCTGGACGTCCGCCACGGCGCCGACTACTTCCGCCGCTGGCACCGCGACAAGGCCACCTCCGGTGGGCTGATGGTGCACAAGGCCAGCCACCACTTCGACCTGGTCAACTGGTGGCTGGCCGCCACCCCCGTCGAGGTGTACGCGGCCGGCCGGCTCTTCTTCTACGGCGAGGAGGGCCGCCGGCACGGCTACGCCCGCGACTACGACCGGGCGCACGGCTCCCCCGCCGCCGCCGACGACCCGTTCGCGCTGCGCCTGGACGCGCACCCCCGGTTGCGCGAGCTGTACCTCGACGCCGAGGCCGAGGACGGCTACCAGCGCGACCGCAACGTCTTCGCGCCCGGGGTGAGCATCGAGGACGACATGGCGGTGCTGGCCCGCTACTCCACCGGCGCCACCATGACCTACCACCTCACCGCGTACGCGCCCTGGGAGGGCTACCGGGTGATGGTCAACGGCAGCCGGGGCCGGCTGGAGCTGGACGTGGCCGAGAACGACTTCGTCGACCGGGGCACCGCCGGCGCGGTCAAGGGCGCGGCCCTGCACGGTGCCGAGGCGCCGCCCGAGGGCGGGGGTGCGACGCTGACGGTGCGCCCGTTCTGGGCCCCGCCCCGGCAGATCCCGGTGGAGGGCCGCAGTCGGCTCGGGCACGGTGGCGCGGACGCCCGGATGAGCGGTCCGGGTCGCCGACCTGCTCACCCCCCGCTGACACCGCAGACGAGGAGCCGCACCCCGTGCCCACGTTCGACCACACCGATCTGCTCCTGCCGCCCGAGCCGGGCCAACGGGCGCTGGCCCGGGAGCTGTACGCCCTGGCGGCGGAACAACCCATCATCTCGCCGCACGGGCACGTCGACCCGGCCCTGCTGGCCGAGGACCGCCCCTTCCCGGACCCGGCGCGGCTGCTCATCGTGCCCGACCACTACCTGACCCGGATGCTGCTCAGTCAGGGCGTACCCCCGGCGGAGCTGGGGGTGCCCACCCGCGACGGCAGCCCGGTGGAGGCCGACGGCCGGGTCATCTGGCGACGCTTCGCCGCGCACTGGCACCTGTTCCGGGGCACCCCGTCGCGACTCTGGCTGGAGCAGACCTTCCGCACCGTGTTCGGGGTGCACACCGTGTTCGGCCCGGCCACCGCCGACGCCGTCTACGACGAGATCGCGGCCCGGCTCGCCGAGCCGGACTTCCGGCCCCGGGCGCTGTTCGAGCGGTTCGGCATCGAGGTCCTGGCCACCACCGAGTCGCCGCTGGACGACCTCGCCGCGCACGCCAAGCTCGCCGCCGACGGGTGGGGCGGGCCGGGCGGCCGGGTGGTCACCACGTTCCGCCCCGACGACGTGGTGGACATGGAGTTCGAGGGCTGGTCGACGAACGTGGACCGGCTCGGCGACCGGGCCGGCGAGGACACCGGCACGTACGCCGGCTATCTGGCCGCGCTGCGGGCCCGGCGCGCCGCGTTCATCGCCGCCGGCGCGACCTCCTCGGACCACGGCCACCCCACCGCGCGCACCCTGGACCTCACCCCGGCCGAGGCCGAGCGGCTCTACGACCGGGGTCGGCGCGGCGAGGCCGACGCCGCCGACGCGGAGGCGTTCCGGGCGCACATGCTCGTGGAGTTCGCCCGGATGTCACTCGACGACGGCCTGGTCATGCAGCTGCACCCCGGCGCGGTGCGCAACCACAACCGGTGGTTGCACGCCCGGCACGGGCGTGACGTCGGCGGCGACATCCCGCAGGCCACCGAGTACGTGCACGCGCTCGCCCCGCTGCTGCAGCGCTACGGCAACGACCCCCGGCTGCGGGTGGTCCTCTACACCCTCGACGAGGACACCTTCACCCGCGAGCTGGCGCCCCTCGCGGGCGGGTACGCCGCGCTGCTGCTCGGCGCGCCCTGGTGGTTCCTGGACTCCCCCGAGGTGCTGCGCCGGTTCCGGGAGACGGTCACCGAGACCGCCGGGTTCTACAACACCGCCGGCTTCGTCGATGACACCCGGGCGTTCTGCTCCATCCCGGTCCGCCACGACGTGGCCCGTCGGGTCGACGCCGGCTTCCTGGCCCGCCTCGTCGCCGAGCACCGGCTGCCGATGGACGAGGCCGCCGAGACCATCGTCGACCTGGCGTACCGGCTGCCCAGGCGGGTCTTCAACTTTGGAGGCGTTGACCAGTGACCACCACCATCACCTCCGTCGAGGTACACGACGTGCGGTTCCCGACCGCCGCCCGGGGCGACGGCTCCGACGCGATCAACCGGGGTGACTACTCGGCGACGTACGTCGAGCTGGGCACCGGCGCCGGCCCGACCGGCGCCGGATTCACCTTCACCAACGGCCGGGGCAACGAGATCACCTGCGCGGCGGTACGGGCGCTGGCCCACCACGTGCGGGGGCGCACGATCGAGGAGATCACCGCCGAGCCGGTGGCGTTCTGGCGCTCGCTCAGCGCCGACGTGCAGCTGCGCTGGCTGGGCCCGGAGAAGGGCGTCATCCACATGGCGACCGGTGCGCTGGTCAACGCGGTGTGGGACCTGCGGGCCACGCTGGCCGGCAAGCCGATGTGGCGTTTCCTCGCCGAGCTGCCCACCGACGAGCTCGTGGCCAGCGTCGACTTCAAGCACATC
>NZ_JAGPXZ010000438.1:0-5158 GCF_018070305.1 Micromonospora sp. M51
GAGCGGTGTGTGCTGACCGACGTCGGCAGCACCAAGGAACAGGTGGCGGCGTTCGCCGCCGCGCAGGGGCTGACGCACCGGTTCGTGCCCGGCCACCCGATGGCGGGCACCGACCGGGCCGGCCTGACCGCCGCCCGGGCGGACCTGCTCACCGGCGCGGCCTGGGTGCTCTGTCCGGCCCCCGGGCCGGCGATCACCGCGTTCCGCTGGCTGGCCGCGCTGCTGGTGGAGCACTTCGAGGCCCGGGTGGTGCCGATGTCGGCCACTGAGCACGACTCGGCCGCCGCGCTCGCCTCACACGTGCCGCACCTGCTCGCCGGCGCGCTGGCCGGTGCCGTGCAGCGCGCACCACTGCGCGACGCGATACTCGCGCTCGCCGCCGGCAGCTTCTCCGACGGCACCCGGGTCGCCGGGACCCCGGCCGATCGGACCGCCAACATGCTGCTGGGCAACCGGGACCAGGTGCTGCGGGAGTTGGCCGAGGTCACCAGGTTCCTGGACGACCTGACCACCGCGCTGCGCGCCGACGACGCCGCCGGGCTCACCGCCCGGTACGACGAGGCGCGCGCCGCCCGCGCGGCGCTGCGCGACCGGCGGTTCGACGCGGACGACAGGCGGTTCCCGGCCGGTGGTGACCACGCCGCAGAGGTGTCCTGGCTGCGGGAGCTGGGGGTGAGCGGCGGCCATCTGAGCGGTCTGCACGTCGACGCGGACACTGTCTCCTACGCGGCGCGGCGTCCCGTGGCTGACTAGGCTGAGGGGCATGGCGGTGGACGGTCCGGTGGTGCAGGTGCGCGGCGAGGCGTACCAGGAGGTGCCGCCCGAGCTGGCCCGGTTCGCGGTCACCGCGACAGCCCGCGACCGGGACCGGGAGGCGACGCTGACCCGGTTGGCCGAGCGGGCCGCGGCGGTCCGGGTGCTGTTGGACGGCTCCGGGCCGGCGGTGGCCCGGCGGGAGACCGGCGACCTGCGGGTGTGGCCGGAGACCCGGCGCTCGGGTGAGCGGGTGGTCGCCTGGCACGGCAGTGTCACCACCACCGTCACCGTCACCGACTTCACCGCGCTGGGTGAGCTGATGCTCCGGCTCGCCGACCAGGACCAGGTCGAGGTGGCCGGCCCGTGGTGGGAGCTCCGTCCGGACAGCCCCGCCCATCGTGCGGCCCGGCACGCCGCGATCAGCGACGCGCTGCTGCGCGCCCGGGAGTACGCGGAGGCGCTGGGCGCGCGGGTCACCTCGTTGATCGAGCTGGCCGACGCGGGCCCCGTCGACCGGCCGATGTTCGCCCGTGCGGCCTTCGCCGGGGCCGCCGACGCGGGCGGTCCGCCGGAGCTTCAGCTGGACCCGCAGCCGCAGACCGTGCAGGCGGCCGTGCAGGCGCGGTTCACCATCAGCGACCCGGTTCTGGGCTGATGCCGCCGGCCCGGGTGCTCTCCGTCGACGAGCTGGTGGCGCGGGCGAAGGCGCTCGCCGAGGCGGGCCCGCGACAACTGCTCGGCATCGCCGGCGCGCCGGGGGCCGGGAAATCCACCCTGGCGGAACGGATCGTCGCCGAGGTCGGGTCGGCCGCCTGTCTGGTGCCGATGGACGGCTTCCACCTGGCGCAGGCGCAGCTGGTCCGCCTGGGCCGCGCCGACCGCAAGGGCGCGGCGGACACCTTCGACGTCAACGGGTACGTCTCGCTGCTGCGCCGGTTGCACCGGTTGGAACCGACGTCGGTCTACGCCCCGGAGTTCCGCCGGGAGTTGGAGGAGCCGGTGGCCGGCGCCATCGAGGTGCTGCCCTCGGTCCGGCTGGTGGTGACCGAGGGCAACTACCTGTTGTTGCGGGATTATCCCTGGCAGGAGATCCGACCGCTGCTGCACGAGGCGTGGTTTCTCGACCTGGAGGCCGAGGTGCGGCACCGCCGGCTGACCGCGCGGCACGAGGCGTTCGGTAGGTCCCCGGAGCAGGCGCGGGCGTGGGCGCTGGGCAGCGACGAGGCGAACGCGGCCCTGATCACCCCCACCGCCGACCGGGCTGACCTGGTGGTCCGCCTGTCGGAGCCCCCGCCGGCCTGACCACGGGCCAGCCGGGACGCGCTACTGCTCGACGCCGCGTCCTGGGCGGCTCATGTCCCCGGTGCCGGGCGTCCCGGCGGCGAGGCCGTACCGCAGGAGCACCGCGCCCCTGCCGGAGGTGGCTGGCGGTTCGAGCAGGGTCAGGTTCGCGGGCACCGCGCCGCCGTCGAACACCTTCTTGCCGACACCCAGCACGATGGGGAAGATCCACAGGTTGAGCTGGTCGAAGAGGCGCTCGTGCAGCAGCGTCTGCACCAGGTTCAGGCTGCCGATCACGTGGACCTTCTCGTGCTTGTCCCGCACCGCCCGGACGGCGGTCGCCAGGTCGGGTCCGAGGTGTGTCGAGCCCTCCCAGCCCAGATCCGGGTTGCCGCGTGAGGCGACGTACTTCGGGATGCTGTTGAACAGGGTGGCGATTCCGCCGTCGACGCCGTCGGCCTGGTGCGGCCAGTACGCGGCGAAGATGTCGTAGGTCCGGCGGCCCAGGAGCAGCGCGTCCATGCCCCGCATGCCGTCCATGACCTGGCGACCGCCCGTCTCGTCGAACAGGGGCGCCTGCCACCCTCCGTACGGGAAGCCTTCGGGGTCCTCCTCGGGACCACCCGGCGCCTGGGCGACCAGGTCGAGTGTCGCGAACAGGTCAATGTGGATCGTGCCCATGCTGTCCTCCGTGTTCCCGCTCGAGTTAGCCCTCGATGGCGCACCCTAGTCGAGTTGACGGACGGGTCGGGCGGGGTTGCCGACCGCCACGACGTTGGCGGGCAGGTCCCGGGTGACCACGGCGCCCGCCCCGACGACGGTGTTCACGCCGATCGTCACGCCGGCCAACACGATCGCGCCACCGCCGAGCCACACGTTGTCGCCGATGGTGATCGGTCGGGCCGCCTCCCACTTGTCCCGTCGCGGGCCGGGCTCGACCGGGTGTGTCGGGGTGAGCAGCTGCACGTTCGGGCCGACCTGGACGTCCGCGCCGAGGGTGATCCGGCCGACGTCGAGGAAGACGGCGTTGTAGTTGACGAAGCTGCGCGGGCCGATTCGGATCTGCCAGCCGTAGTCGCAGTAGAACGGCGGGCGGATCCAGGTGTCCTCGCCCAGTTCGCCGAGGAGGTCCCGCAGCGCCGCGATCCGGGCCTGGGGGTCGTCGGCGGGACTGGTGTTGAAGCGTTCCATCAGCCGGGCGGCCCGGGCCAGGTCGGCGATGATGTCCGGATCGTCGGCCAGGTACGGCTCGCCGGCGAGCATCTTGTCCTTCATGGAGGTCACCGCCCGATCATGCCGGCCCGGTTCGTCGGCTCGTGGCGGGTCCGTCATTTTTTGTACTTCATTTTGCATACCCAGTATGTAATTGTGGGATGTCAATGCGACTCCCATGTATCAAAGACGCTTGACCAGGAGGATCCGTTGCATCAGACAAGAAGATTGGCCGCCGTCGGCCTCGTGCTCACGCTGGCGCTCTCCGCGCCGGCTCCCGCCTCAGCCACGGCCGCCGCGCCCGCCGGTGCCCCGGCCGCCGCCCCGTCGACCGGGTACGAGCCGTCGACCGGCTACGAGCGCCCGGCCGCCACCCCGTCCGCGCCGCCGTACCCGGTCTCCGGTCACCCGGCGCCCGGCCAGCCCGGCTACCCACAGCCGGCCGCCGGTCACTACCCCGGTGCCCCCTGGTACGCGGGTCAGCAGTCCGGCTGGGCCGGCGGGGGCCAGCCGGGCATGGCGTACGGCCAGCACCAGCAGCACCAGCAGCACCAGCAGCACCCCGGTCTGCACGCTCAGCACCCGGGCCAGCCGGTCCCGCCGTGGGGCCCGCAGGTCGCGCCGCCCGGCAGCGGTCCCCGACCGGGGCGGATCGCCAAGTTCGCCGGTGCCGGCGTCGCGGTGTTCGCGCTGATGCTCGGTTCCGGCGTGGCCGGTGGGGCGCTCGCGCTCGCCCTCGACGGCGACAGCGGCGGCATCACCCGCACCTACTCCGCGGCCCCCGTGATCAATGGCGCGGACCTGCCGAAGATCGCCGCGTCGGTGCAGGACAGTGTCGTCTCGATCACCACCGACAGCGGTGAGGGCTCCGGAGTGGTGCTCAGCGCCGACGGGTACGTGCTGACCAACAACCACGTTGTCGCGTCCGCCGCCGGTGACGCCGTGCGGGTGGTCTTCGCCGACGGCAAGACCGCCGATGCGAAGATCATCGGCACCGACCCGAAGACCGACCTGGCCGTGGTGAAGGCCAGCGGGGTGAGCGACCTCAAGCCGGCGAAGTTCGGTGACAGCGACGCCATGCAGGTCGGCGACCAGGTGCTCGCCCTGGGCAGTCCGCTCGGCCTGCAGGGTTCGGTGACCTCGGGCATCCTCAGCGCCCGCGACCGCACCATCCGCGCCGGTGAGGGCCAGCCGCAGGACCCGCGCCAGCAGCAGAGCCAGACCGTCAGCTCGATCTCCGGCCTGCTCCAGACCGACGCGCCGATCAACCCCGGCAACTCCGGCGGCGCGCTGGTCAACACCCGGGGTGAGGTGATCGGCGTCAACACCGCCATCGCGACCTCCGGGCAGAGCACCGGCAACATCGGCGTCGGGTTCGCCATCCCCAGCAACAAGGCCAAGGACGTCGCCGGCAAGCTCCAGCGTGGCGAGAAGGTCAGCCACCCGTCGCTCGGGGTCGGCGTCAACCAGGCCGAGGGCGGCGGCGCGCTCGTCGCGTCGGTCACCCCGGGCAGCCCGGCGGAGAAGGCCGGCCTCCAGCGCGGCGACGTCGTCACCCGGTTCGGCGACAAGCCGGTCAACGACTCGGACGACCTGGTCGGCGCGGTGCAGGCCGGCAAGGTCGGCGACCGGGTCGAGGTGCAGTTCAAGCGCAACGGCGCCGAGAAGTCGGTGACCGTCACGCTCGCCGAGACGTCCTGACCACCACCTGAACCTGCTTCCTCCCTCCGGCGGCGGGTGGCGGGGCCGAGGGGGTCGGCTCCGTCACCCGCCGCTTCTTCCGCCGGACGGCGGTTCACCCGGATCGGGTGAACCGCCGTCACCCGTCTGCCCGGCAGATTCGGTTGGCGAGTTTCGGCGACCGGAACCGGGGGTGGGTGCCATGACCGACGTGGTGGGTGTGCGTGAC
>NZ_JAGPXZ010000439.1:0-5140 GCF_018070305.1 Micromonospora sp. M51
AGGTGCATGTCGGAGACGTGCAGCACCCGCGTGGTGCCGGGGGTCGGCTCCAACAGCGGCAGCGCGGAGACGGTGGTGTAGAGCTGGCTGACGTTGCCGACGAGGCGCTGCAACTGCTCCGCGTACTTCGTGTAGTCGTTGGCGATCCGGCGGGCGTCACCGACGATGGCCGGCGCGTTCACCAGCAGCCCCTCGTAGCGTGGCTCCTCGATGGCCTGCGGCCGGAGGGTCGCCGCCGCCGTGCCGAGGCTGCTGGCGGTGACCAGCAGCGCCAGCCCACCCGCCCAGGCGGTGCGCCGGACGTTGCGGAAGATCAGCCCGGCCAGGATCAACGTGACCAGCACCGACGCGCCGAGGGTACGCAGGCCGAGGCGCATCACCCCGGAGCGGACGTCCTCCACGGCGCTCTGGCTGGCCCGGCTGATGCTGGCCGGGTCGTCGATCAGCGCCTCGGTGCGCCCCTGGTCGAGCGCGCCCAGCCGAACGGTGAGGTGGGTCGGCCCGCTGTGGCTGTCGAGCAGCAGCGCGCCCAGCGGCGGGATGTCGACGGTGGTGCCGCCGTCGCGGGCGGGGGAGATGCTGAGGTTGGCCCGGAACGGGCCGATGTCGGTGCTCACCTGACCACCGGCCAGCACCCCGAGAACCGCCCCGGCCAGGGCCACGGCGAGGACGGCGACGACCAGCCCGAGGCGGCGCAGCGGGCCGGCGGCACCGGCCCACCAACCCAGGCGCGTCCGATCGTCGCCGGTCACCGGGTCGTCCCGGTCATCGGCGTCGTCGTGCCGCTCGTCGCGTTGCCCGTCCATGCTGAAAGTCTGGCCTGCCCGTCGGAAGATCTTGGTAAACCTGAACGGATGGTGACGGAATCAGCTGCGCCCGCCGTCGCCGCCCGCGAAGACCACCCGCAGCAGCCGGTCGTCGTCGCCCGCCGGGTCGCCCCGCCCGTCGTGGTTGGAGGTGCTCACCCAGAGCGACCCGTCCGGTGCCGCGGCCACCGCGCGCAGCCGGCCGTAGCGGTTGGTGAGCAGCTCACTGGGCTGACCGAGCAGCGTCCCGGTGTCGGTCAGCTCCATCACCCAGAGGCGCTTGCCGCGCAGGCAGCCGGTGACCAGCAACTGCTCGGTGGCGGCCAGCCCGGAGCAGGACGCGTCCGAGGTCGGCCACTGCGCGATCGGGTCGGTGAACCGCTTGTCGCCGGCCTTACCCTCGACCTCGGGCCAGCCGTAGTTGCCGCCCTTGGTGATCTGGTTGACCTCGTCCCAGGTGTTCTGGCCGAACTCGACGGCGTACATCCGCTTCGCGGCGTCCCAGGTGAAACCCTGCACGTTGCGGTGCCCCATGGACCAGACCGGGGAGTTGGGGTACGGGTTGCCGGCGGCGGGCTTGCCGTCCGGGGTGACCCGGAGGATCTTGCCGCCGAGGCTCTTCACGTCCTGCGAAAGCGGGCGCTGACCGGCGTCACCCGTGCTGACGTAGAGCTGCTTGTCCGGGCCGAAGCCCAGCCCACCGCCGTTGTGCACGTTGGCCTTGGGGATGCCGGTGAGGATCGGAGTGGGCTGCCCGCCGAGTTGCAGCCGGGCGACCCGGTTGTCCCGTTCGGCGGTGTAGTAGACGAACACCGTCCGGTCCCGGGCGTAGTCGGGGGAGACGGCGATGCCGAGCAGGCCACCCTCGCCCGCCGCCGCCACGTCGGGGATGGTCTGCACCGGTCGGACCCGCAGCCCGTCCGGCCCGGACTCGGGCCCGACCTGGAGGATCCGGCCGTTGTCCCGTTCGGTGACCAGCGCGCCGCCGTCCGGGAGGAAGGCGATGGCCCACGGCACCCGCAGGCCCTTGGCGAGCACTGTCGCCACCGCCTGCTGACCGCTGCCGCCGGGGTTCGCCGACGCGGACGGGGTCGGCAGGTTGGGCGGTTCGCCGGCCGGGTCGGGCTCCGGCTCACCGAAGCTGCAACCGGCGGCGAACAGCAACGCCGCGCAGGACGCCGCGAGAGCCGCCCGGAGGCGGCGGATGCGAGGGTACGGGGGACGGGCGCTCACCCGGCCCAGGGTAGCCCGCCGCGCGGCCCGACCGGGCCCGTCGAGATCCAACGGGTACCGATGGTCTCCGGTGGACCGGCCTCAGCGGGCCCGTACGGCCAGCAGCGCGGTGTCGTCCTCGCGGTGCCGGATCGAGGCGAGCAGCAGGTCGCAGAGGTCGCCGAGGGGCAGCGTGTGAGTGCCGGCCAGGCGGCTCATCAGCTCGGCCAACCCGTCGTCGATGGACCGGTCCCGCCGTTCGATCAGCCCGTCGGTGTAGAGCAGCAGGGTGTCACCGGTGGCCAGGCTGGTCGAGTGGCTGCTCCGCCGCGTCGGGCGGGCCAGGCCGAGCAGCGGCTCCGGCGTCGCGGCCAGGACCTCGACCGCCCCGCCGACGCGGACCACCAGGGCCGGCGGATGCCCGGCGTTGGACCAGGTCACCTCGTGCGCACCGGCGCGCTGCGGACAGATCCGCACCAGCGTCGCGGTGGCGGCGATCGGCAGCCGAAGGCCACGGATGGCGCCGTCCAGGTCGCTCATCAGGGACCCGACCGCGTCCGGCCGGCCGAAGGCGTTGCCCCGCACCAGGTTGCGCAGCTGGCCCATGGTCGCCGCGGCCTCGATGTCGTGCCCGGCCACGTCCCCGATCGCCGCGATCACGTCGCCGTCGGGCTGCACGAAGGCGTCGTACCAGTCGCCACCGACCTCCACCCGGTCGGCCGCCGGCTGGTATCGGGCCGCCAGCTCCAGCTCCGCCACCACCGGCAGCCGGGGCAGCATGCTGTGTTGCAGCACCTCGGCGACGTGCCGCTGCTCGCCGTACATCGAGCTGTTGCCGACGGCCTGGCCGGCCCGGCGGCCGATGTCGACCGCGGTGAGCAGGTCCCGGTCGTCGAACTGCTGACGGTGCCCGTCGTTCACGAGGGTGATCGCCCCCAGCACCGTGCCGCCGACGCCCCGCACCGGCACGCTCAGGTAGGAGGCGATGCCCAACCGGCCGGCGATGGAGACCATTTCCGGGTGGATGGTGCCCCGCTCCACGTCGGTCAGGGACGCCACGCTGCCGAGCCGAGGCTGGCCGGTGCGCAGCACCGCCCGGACTATCGAATCGGGGCCCAGCCCGGTGCGCAGCAGCTCACCGAAGCGGTCGACGTCCGCGGCGCGGGCCGGGTCCCGGTGCACCGAGACCACCTCACGGGGCAGGCCGGTCGGCCCGATCAGGGTGAGCAGGCACCAGTCGGCGAGCAGCGGCACCATGGTGGCGGCGAGGCGGCGCAGGGCGACGCCCACGTCCAGGGTGCCGGCCAACGTCTCGCTCACCCCGGCCAGCAACTCCAGCCGTTCGTGCGCCTGCACGACCCGCCGCCGCGCCTCCTGCGCGCCGTCGAGCGCGATCCGCAGGCGCAGCTCCGACGAGCAGGCGGCGGCCAGGTCGGCCAGGGTCCGCAGTTGGGCGGCGGTCCAGGCGCGCGGTTTGCTGTCGATGGCGCAGAGCGAGCCGAGCACCCGGCCGGATAGGTCGGTCAGCGGCATCCCGGCGTAGGCGACCACGCCGAGGTCGTCGATGGCCAGGTTGTTCCGGACGCGCGGGTAGAGCCGGGCGTCCGGCAGCACCATCGGCACCTCGATGTCCACCACGTGCTGACAGAACGAGTGACTCAGCGGAGTCTGCCGACGCTGCGACCAGGGCTCGGGCAAACCGACCGCGCCGGGGAAGAACTGCCGGTCGGCGGAGACCAGCGAGACCAGCGCCACCGGCACGTCCAACAGGTCGCTGACCAACCGGGCGAACCGGTCGAACGCTTCGTCCGGAGCGGCGTCCAGCCCGGTGTCGGCGAGCGCGCGCAACCGCGCTGGGTCGCCGAGCGCCGAGGGGGGCGCGATCGGTCGCCGGGGGGAGGCGGGGGAGCCGTCGGTCATCGTGCACCTGTCTGCCGGGCGGAGGAGGACGGCCCTCCGACCCTTCCTTATACCTCGCGAAGGCCCGGCTCGAACCTCGCTGTGCTGAGTCTCGCCCGCCGTGGCCCCGTGCGCCACCGCCCGGACGCCGGTTCACCGCCGTGCCCGCACCGTCCGCGCCGCCGGGGACTATCGTCGGCGGACGTGAAGGTATGGATTCCGCACCAGGCCGGCCTGAACCTCCTGGGCGAGCTGCCCCCGGACGTGACGGTGGAGGTCTTCGAGCACACCGACCGGATGCCGTCCGAGGCGGCCGGCGTTCGCTTCTGGGTGCCGCCGTTCCTGGGTGGCTCGGACGGGACGACGGTGCTGGGTGAGCTGCCCGACCTGGCGGTGGTGCAACTGCTCTCCGCCGGGGCGGACGCCTGGGCCGGCCGGACCCCGCCGACTGTCACGCTCTGCGACGCCCGGGGCGTGCACGACCCCGCCACCGCCGAGTGGGTCGTCACCGCGATCCTCGCCCAGCTGCGGGCGTTTCCGGCGTTCGTCCGCGCCCAGGCCGAGCGGCGTTGGGCGTACGCGGAGCACACCCCTACCGACGAACTGACCGGCAAACGGGTGCTCATCGTCGGCGCCGGCTCGATCGGCACCGCGGTGCGCGACCGGCTCGCCCCCTTCGACGTGAGCTTCACCCTGGTCGCCAGGACGGCCCGGCCGGAGCAGGGGGTGCACGCCGTCGAGGAGCTGCCCCGGCTGCTGCCCGACGCGGACGTGGTGGTGGTGCTGGTGCCGCTCACCGACCAGACCCGTGGCCTGATCGACAAGGCGTTCCTGGCCGCGATGCCGGACGGGTCGCTGTTGGTCAACGCCGCCCGCGGGCCGGTGGCGCACACCGATGCGCTCGTCGCCGAGCTGGGCACCGGTCGGATCTCGGCGGCGCTGGACGTCACCGACCCGGAGCCGCTGCCCGCCGACTCCCCGCTCTGGACCATGCCGAACGTGCTGCTCACCCCGCACGTGGGCGGGTCGGTGCGGGGGTTGCTACCGCGTGCCTACCGACTGGTGGGCGATCAGGTGCGCCGCTTCGCCGCCGGGCAACCGCTGATCAACACAGTGGTCGACGGCTACTGACCCGGCGCGTCCGCCGGGGCACCCGGCAGTGGCTGGCCGGTTGCCGCGACCAGCCGGGGCAGGTCCGCCCCACGGACGGCCGGCAGGGTGAC
>NZ_JAGPXZ010000044.1:0-16014 GCF_018070305.1 Micromonospora sp. M51
CGAGAACGGGGTGGCCACCTACGTCGAGCAGCACCGCACCCTCGGCGACCGGATCCGGGAACTGGTGGGCGCCGGGTTCCGGCTGCTCGACCTGGTGGAGCCGGAGTGGCCCGAGGGACACGAGGAGATCTGGGGGCAGTGGAGCCCGCTGCGCGGACGGCTCTTCCCCGGCACCGCCATCTTCGTCACCGAGAAGCCGGCCGGGTGAGCGGGTCGCACCCGCGGTCCGACCTGCGATCCATCGATCGCCGGTAGGCTCGACTCCATGAGCGCCGAGCCCATCCCGACACCACCTGGCCCCTGGTGTCCGGATCCGATGCGGCAGCAGCGTGCCGACTACACGCTGGAGGACCTGCTCGCCCTGCCGGACGACGCCCCCCGCGTCGAACTCGTCGACGGAGTTATCCAGGTGACACCCTCCCCCACCCTGGGCCATCAGGACATCTGCAGCCTGCTGTGGCTGTGGCTGCGCTCGCACGCCCCGGCGAACCTTCGTGCTGCCCAAGCAGTCGGTGTCGCGCTCAGCCGCAACACGAGCCGGCAGCCGGACGTGCTGCTCTGCCGTGCCGAGATCCCGTCCAACCGGTCCACACTGCGGCCGGCGGACGTCGTGCTCGCCGTGGAGATCGTGTCGCCCGGCACGCGACGGATCGACAGGTTCGCGAAGCCCGGGGAGTATGCCGCCGCCGGCATCCCGTTCTACTGGCGGATCGAGCAGGACCCGGTGCACGTCTACGCGTACCGGATCGGCGACCGGGTGGGGCCGGGCGGTGAGCGGCAGTACGAACTGGTCGCCGACGGCGCCGACGTGATCGAGCTGGCCGAGCCGTTCGACATCAAACTGCCGGTCGCCGAGATCACCCCGTAGTCGTTTCGCCCCGACCGGGTCGGGTAGCCGAGGGCCATGGCCGAACAGAGATTCCACCAGGGCGACCGTGTCTCCTGGTCGGCCCATGGCAGCCGCGCGTACGGCGTGGTGCAGGGCACGATCACCGAGCGGACGCGGATTCGCGGGCGGGCGGTGAACGCGGCCCCCGACGACCCGCAGTACCGGGTCCGCAGTGACGGCACGGGCCGCGACGTGGCCCACCGACCGGAGGCGCTGCGCCATGAGCAGAAGTGACGACGGCCGGGACACCTACCGGGAGTTC
This sequence comes from Micromonospora sp. M51, assembly GCF_018070305.1. Classification (NCBI taxonomy): domain Bacteria; kingdom Bacillati; phylum Actinomycetota; class Actinomycetes; order Micromonosporales; family Micromonosporaceae; genus Micromonospora; species Micromonospora sp. M51. Next base: position 1,152 of record NZ_JAGPXZ010000044.1, read on the forward strand.
ACCGAGGCGGTGAACATGAAGCCCGGCGAGCTGTCCACGTGGCTGGAGACGGACGAGTCGAAGCAGGTTGGCTGGCACAAGGGCGGTCACACCGGTGGAGGCGAGTCCGTCGGGCACGAGTCCGGCCGAAAGATCATCAACCTGCTCCGTCGCAAACGTGGCGACCTGTCCGACGGCGACTACAAGCACATGCGCAAGGTGGTCGGTTACGTACGCCGACACATGGCGCAGCGCCCCTCCGGCGACGTCCGCGACACCAGGTGGCGCTGGTCTCTCATGAACTGGGGCCACGACCCGCTGAAGTAGGCGGACCGCTCCCGCGGGCTCACCACACAAGGTCCGCACGACATTGCGGCAGGTGCGGTATCCGCCCGCACGGGCACCACGGTCCCGCCGACCGCCCCGTCGACTGCCAAGATCGCGCTCGATCCATGATGTAGGGGCCTCCCCGCCACCGCACACCACTACATCCTGGTTCGAGCACGATCTTGGCTGTCGTGGGCGTCCCGAACCCCGGCTCCCGGTGTCTCCCGCGGCGGCATTCGTCGTCGGGATCCGAGATGCGGACGCGGGGCGCGGGCGCGGGGCGCGCGAGAACGGACCATGCGAGGCGGACGAGCGGTGCGGGAGGGGGCAGGCGCCCGGGGGCGCTCCGCGTGATCTATCCGGTGCCCACCCACGCCCAGTGCCGCGCCCCGGTCACCCCGGTCTGGGGTACCGGGGCAGCCCGCCCCCCGCCGGGAACACGCCGGCCCGCCCGGCGGGGGTCGGGCTGCCCCGGAACCCCCACACCGCAACCACCCAGACCGCAACCACCCGCAAGAACCAACCAGACGATCAGTGATCAGCGCTGTTCCAGTCCCGGCCCAGGCCGACCGACACCTCCAGCGGCACCGACAGCGGGTACGCCTCGCCCATCTCCCGCCGGACCAGTGCCTCCAAGGCCTCCCGCTCACCCGGCGCGACCTCGAAGACCAGCTCGTCGTGCACCTGCAGGAGCATCCGTGAGCGCAGCCCGGCCTCGCGGATCGCGGTGTCGACGTGCAGCATCGCCACCTTGATGATGTCGGCTGCGGAGCCCTGGATGGGGGCGTTGAGCGCCATCCGCTCGGCGATGTCACGCCGCTGCCGGTTGTCGCTGACCAGGTCGGGCAGGTAGCGGCGCCGGCCCAGGATGGTGGAGGTGTAGCCGTCCTGGCGGGCCCGGGCGACCACCTGCTGGAGGTAGTCGCGCACCCCGCCGAAGCCGGCGAAGTAGTTCTCCATCAACCCGCGCGCCTCTTCGGTGCTGATGCTGAGCTGTTGGGACAGGCCGAAGGCGCTGAGCCCGTACGCCAGGCCGTAGTTCATGGCCTTGATCTTGCGGCGCTGGTCGGGGGTGACAGCGTCGAGCGGAACCCCGAAGACCGACGAGGCGGTGGCGGCGTGGAAGTCGGCGCCGGAGTTGAACGCGTCGATCAGCGCGTCGTCCGAGCTGAGGTGCGCCATGATGCGCATCTCGATCTGGCTGTAGTCGGCGGTGAGCAGACTCTCGTAGCCCTCCCCCACCACGAAGGCCCGGCGGATGCGGCGGCCCTCCTCGGTGCGGATCGGGATGTTCTGCAGGTTGGGCTCGGTGGAGGAGAGCCGGCCGGTGGCCGCCACTGTCTGGTTGAAGGTGGTGTGGATCCGGCCGTCGTCGGAGACCGACTTGAGCAGACCGTCGACTGTCGACTTGAGCTTGGCCACGTCCCGGTGGCGCAGCAGGTGGGCCAGCACCGGGTGCGGCTGCTGCGCGTAGAGCCACTGCAGGGCGTCGGCGTCGGTGGTGTAACCCGTCTTGATCTTCTTGGTCTTGGGCAGGCCCAGCTCGGTGAAGAGGATCTCCTGCAACTGCTTGGGCGAGCCGAGGTTGAACTCCCGGCCCACCGCCTCGTACGCGCCCTGCGCGGCGGCCTTCACCTCGGCGGCGAAGTGGGCCTCCAGCTCGGAGAGGTAGTCGGTGTCGGCGGCGATGCCGGTGCTCTCCATGGTGGCCAGCACCCGCATCAACGGCAGCTCCACGCCCGCCATGAGCCGGGCGGACTGCTCGCCGTCGCGGGACAGCTCGGCGTCGATCGCGTCGGCCAGGTCGAGGGTGGCACGGGCCTGGAGCATCAGGTTCTGCTCGACGACCCCTTCGTCACCGAGCCCGTCGAGGGTGAGCTGGCCGGACTCCGGGACGTCCACCCGCAGCTCCCGGTGCAGGTAGCGCAGCGCCAGGTCGGTCAGGTCGTAGGACCGCTGGTCGGGCCGGGCCAGGTACGCGGCGATCTGGGTGTCCCGGACGATGCCGGTGAGCTGCCAGCCGTGCGCGGCGCAGGCCAGCACTGCCGGCTTGCTGTCGTGCAGGACCTTGGGGCGCTGCGCGTCGGCCAACCAGCCGGCCAGGGCGGCCTCGTCGGTCGGGTCGAGCTGCGCCGGGTCGACCCAGGCCGCCGCGCCGCCGGCGGTGGCCAACGCGAGACCGGTGATCGAGGCGGTGTGCCGGCGATTGGGGCCGGTGTCGAGTTTGACCGCCAACCCGACCGGGGTGTCGGTCGGGACGTGCGTGCTCAGCCACCCGGCCAGCGCGCCGGGCTCGGTGAGCACCTCACCGGCCAGGTCGAAGCCGGACTCGGCCTCCGGCTCGACCGCCTCCAGGTACTGGTAGAGGCGGTCGCGCAGGATGCGGAACTCCAGGGTGTCGAAGACCTGGTGCACCGCCTCGCGGTCCCAACCCGTCCAGCGGGTGTCCTCGGGGAGCAGCGGCAGCTCCAGGTCGGAGACGAGTCGGTTGATCTCGTAGTTGCGGATCACGTCGGCGAGCCGCTCCCGCAGGCTGTCGCCGGCCTTGCCCTTGATCTCGTCGGCCCGGGCGATCACGCCCTCCACCCCGCCGTACGTGGTGATCCACTTGGCGGCGGTCTTCGGGCCGACGCCCGGGATGCCGGGCAGGTTGTCGCTGGTCTCGCCGACCAGCGCGGCGAGATCCCGGTACTGCTGAGGCGGAACGCCGTACTTCGCCTCGATCGCGGCCGGGTCCATCCGGGCCAGGTCGGAGACGCCCTTGCGCGGGTAGAGGACGGTGATCTGGTCGTCGACCAGTTGGAACGCGTCGCGGTCACCGCTGCTGATCAGCACCGACATGCCCTGGTCGCGGGCCTGGCAGGCGAGCGTGGCGATCACGTCGTCGGCCTCGAAGCCCTCCTTCTCGACCACCGGGATCTGCAGCGCGGCCAGGACCTCCTTGACCAGGCTGACCTGGCCCTTGAAGTCGGTCGGGGTCTCGCTGCGGCCGGCCTTGTACTCCGCGTACTTGTCGGTGCGGAAGGACCGGCGGGAGACGTCGAAGGCCACCACGATGTGGGTGGGCTGCTCGTCGCGCAACACGTTGATCAGCATCGAGGTGAAGCCGTACACCGCGTTGGTCGGCTGACCCGTCGTGGTGGAGAAGTTTTCCACGGGCAGGGCGAAGAAGGCCCGGTATGCCATGGAATGTCCGTCGACGAGAAGCAGGCGCGGTGTCGTAGCTGTCACGGCAGCGACTCTAGTCCGTCGCACCGACATCCCCGACCTTCGGCACGGGGTGCCGCAACGACTGCCGACCCGAACGCCGACGGCCGGCCACCCCGCGAGGGGATGACCGGCCGCCGGCTCGGGTGGCTCAGGCCACGCCGAGGTACGCCTCCTTGACCGACGGGTCGTGCAGCAGGTCCTGACCGGACCCCTCCTTCACGATCCGACCGGTCTCCAGCACGTAACCGCGGTGTGCCCGCGACAGCGCCTGCTGGGCGTTCTGCTCCACCAGCAGGATCGTGGTGCCCTGCTGGTTGATCTCGGTGATGATGTCGAAGATCTGCCGGATCACCAGCGGGGCCAGCCCCATCGACGGCTCGTCGAGCAGCAGCAGCTTCGGTCGGCTCATCAGCGCCCGGCCGACAGCGAGCATCTGCTGCTCACCGCCGGAGAGGGTGCCACCGGCCTGCTTGCGGCGCTCGGCCAGCCGCGGGAAGAGGGTCAGCACCCGGTCCAGGTCGGCGGCGATGCCGGCGGAGTCCCGCCGGGTGTACGCCCCCATGTCCAGGTTCTCCATGACCGTCATACCCGGGAAGATCTGCCGTCCCTCCGGCGACTGGCACAGCCCCCGGACCACCCGCAGGTCGGCCCGGAGCTTGCTGATGTCCTCGCCGTTGAACGTGATCTTCCCGGCGGCCAGCGACCGGGTTCCGGAGATGGCCCGCATGGTGGTGGTCTTGCCGGCGCCGTTCGCGCCGATCAGGGCCACCACCTCACCCTCGTTCACGGTGAGGCTGATCCCGTGCAGCGCCTCGATCCGACCGTACGCGACGGCGACGTTCTCCAGCTCAAGCAGCGTCATCGGCGGGCTCCCCCAGGTACGCGGCGATCACCTTCGGATCGCGGCTGACCTCCGCGGGCGCACCCTCGGCGATCTTGCGGCCGAACTCCAGCACCACGATCCGGTCGGTGACACCCATGACCAGCCGCATGTCGTGCTCGATGAGCAGCACGGTCAGGCCCATGTCCCGGATCTTGCGGATCAGGGTGAGGAGTTCCTCCTTCTCCGCCGGGTTGAAGCCGGCGGCCGGCTCGTCCAGGCAGATCAGCTTCGGCTCGGTGGCCAGCGCGCGGGCGATCTCCAACCGACGCTGGTAGCCGTACGGCAGGTTGCGCGCCTCGTCGTTGGCCCGGTCGGCGATGCCGACGAACCGCAGCAACTCCAGCGCCTTGGCCTCCGCCGCCCGCTCCTCCAGGATGTGCCGGGACAACCCGAACGTCTTGGCGAACGTGCGACGCGTCTCCTGCCACGTCCGCTGGATGCCCGCCTCGGCGGTCACCTGCGGCAACTCGTGCGGCTTCGGCTTCTTCCGGGGCACCCGGAAGAGCGCTCCGGGCACGCTGGTCTTGTGCCGGGAGTCGGTGCCGACCATGACGTTCTCCAGTGCCGTCATCTCCGGGAAGAGACGGATGTTCTGGAACGTACGGGAGATGCCCAACTGGCTGATCTGATGCGGCTTGCGGCCGGTCACCTTCTGGCCGCGGAACCGGACCGCACCGGAGGTCGGCTTGTAGACCCCGGTCATCACGTTGAAGCTGGTGGTCTTGCCGGCGCCGTTCGGCCCGATGAGGCCGAGGATCTCGCCCTCGTAGATCTGGAAATTGATCTTGTCAAGGGCGACCACACCACCGAAGCGCAGCGTGACGTCGTCGACTTCGAGCAGTACCGACCGGGGCCCCGGCTGGGCCGGGATCTTCGGCGCGGACGTGCTGGTGGTCTGGTCAGACATGAGCGGGCGCCTCCTCTGCCTCCGCCGCGCGATCCTTCAACTCGCGGGCTCGCCGCCGGCTCGGGATCAGACCCTGCGGACGCAGGATCATCACCAGCACCATGGCCAGACCGAAGACCAGCCACCGGTAGTCGGCGAAGTCCCGGAACCGTTCCGGCAGGTACGCCAGCAGCACCGCGCCGAGCGAGACACCGAGCATGTTGCCGGAACCGCCGACCACGACCATCGCGACGAAGAGGATCGAGAGGTTCGCGTTGAACTGGGTCGGGTCGATGAACGCGTTACGGCTGCCGAAGAGGAAGCCGGACAGGCCACCGAGCGCCGCGCCCATGGCGAACGCCCACAGCTTGAACTTGAACGGGTACACGCCCATCACGGCGGCGGCGTCCTCGTCCTCGCGGACCGCGAGCCAGGCGCGACCGACCCGGCTGTGCTCCAGCCGACGAACCAGGATCACCATCAGCAGGACGAAGGTGATCGCCAGCCAGTACCAGGGCTTCGCGTCGATCAGACCGAAGACCTTGTTGTCCGCCGACGGCGGACCCTCCGGACCCGGAATTGCCGAGATACCGACCGGACCGTTGGTGACCCCGGTGGCGTTGCGGGCCACGATGCGGATGATCTCACCGAAGCCGAGCGTGACGATGGCCAGGTAGTCACCGCGCAACCGAAGCGTCGGCCAACCCAGCAGCACACCGGAGATCATCGTCAGCACGATCGCGAGCAGGAGGCAGATCCCCCAGGTCACCGCCCAGGTCGGCGGCAGGTCGAACTCCTGCTGGATCCACTTGACGACCGGCGAGTTCACCGAACCGAACAGCGCCACGCTGTAGGCGCCGATCGCGAAGAATCCGATGTAGCCGAGGTCGAGCAGGCCGGCGAGGCCGACCACCACGTTCAGGCCGATCGCGACCAGGACGTAGATGGCGCAGACGAAGAGCACGCCCGCCCAGTTGTTGCCGCCGGCGATCGAGTCGGTGCGGAGGTTGTTCAGACCGGGGATCATCAGACCACCGGGCAGCTTGCCCAGGTACGGCAGGGTGTAGACGAAGACGAGCAGGGCGGCCACGCCGATGGCCTTTTGCCACTTCGGCAGGGCCCCCCAACGGTCGCCGATCGAGGTCAGGAAACCGACCCGGCGGCGATCTGCGGAGCGAATCTTGTCGATCATGCGCGGGCCCTCCCGAGCGACTCACCCAACAGGCCGGTGGGCCGGAACATCAGCACCACGATCAGCACCACGAAGGCGATGACGTCCTCCCAGTTGGACGCGAAGAGCGTCGCGCCGTAGACCTCGACGATGCCGAGGAAGAGGCCACCGAGCAGCGCACCGCGCAGGTTGCCGATGCCGCCGAGCACCGCGGCGGTGAACGCCTTCAGACCGAGCACGAAGCCGATGCTGTTCTGGGTGAAGCCGAACCGCATGCTCCACAGCAGCGCGGCGGCGCCGGCCATGATGCCACCGAGCACGAAGATCAGCATGATCACGCGCTCCTGGTTGACGCCCATCAGCGCGGCGGTCTCCGGGTTCTGGGCCACCGCACGCACACCCCGGCCGTAGCGGGTGCGGTTGATGAACCAGTCCAGCAGCGCCATCATCGCCACGGCCGCGACGAAGACGATCAGCTGGATGTTCGTGATCGCGGTGTTGCCGATGGTGAACAGGGTCTCCTGCTGGATGATCGTCGGCATACCGATGATCTGCCGGGGCCGGCCGAACACATCCGGCAACGCGCCACCGAGCAGCTTCGGCAGCACCTGCCCGAAGAGCTCCACGAAGACCAGTGACAGACCGATCGCGGTGATCAGGAAGATCAGCGGCGGCGCGTTCTTGCGCCGCAGGGGCCGGTACGCGACCCGCTCGAGCGCCAGGGCTGTGCCGCCGGAGGCGACCGCCGCGACGATCAGACCGAGCACCAGGAAGAGGATCGCCTGGCCGATGGGCGGGTTATTTTGCACGCCGAGTTGGTTCCACAGGATCAGCACCGCGAAGGTACCGACCATGAACACTTCGGAGTGCGCGAAGTTGATCAGGCGAAGGACGCCGTAGACGAGGGTGTAGCCAAGGGCGATCAGGGCATAGATGGCGCCCTTGGACAGGCCATCGACCGTGTGCTGGCCGAGATGGCCGATCAGTTCATCGAAATGCACCGGGGGTCTCCTTGAATCGAGTGCGGCCGGGGTGAGACACCCCGGCCGCACTCCATTGCGTGGGGCGTCAGCTGAGCTTGAGCTCCTGCAGCGCCTCGATGGCCTCGCCCTTGATCTGGTAGGCCCAGATGACGACCTTGGTCGGGTCAACGTCACCCTTGGCGTCGAACTTGATGTACTTCGACACACCCTGCTTGTCGTACGACTTCACGAACGCCAGGATGTCCGCCCGGGTCTTCTTGCCAGCCTTGAAGGCGTCCAGGTAGATGGTGGCGCCGTCGAAGCCCTCAGCACCGTAGGAGCCCGGCGGGATGCCGAACTTCTTCTGGTAGTCAGCGGAGAAGGTGCCGCCGGCCTTGTCGGCCGGGAGGCACGGGCAGGTGATGATCGCGCCCTCGGCGCCACCGGAGGCACCCTTCGGGAACGCGGTGTCGTAGAGACCGTCCGGGCCGACGAACTTGGCCTGGACACCGGCGGCACGCATCTGCTTCACCAGCGGAGCGGCCTCACGGGTGTAGCCGCCGTAGAAGACGAAGTCCGCCTGAGCGGCCTTGATCTTGGAAACGGTGGCGTCGAACTGCGTCTGCCGCTCCTGGATCTTGTCCTTGTTGACGACCAGCGGGCCGAGCTGCTTGCCCAGCTCGTCGGTGATGCCGGCGCCGTAGGCGCTGGCGTCGTCGACCATGAAGACCTTCTGCGCGTTCTGGGTCTTCAGGTAGCTCGCCACCGCGCCGGCCTGCGTGCCGTCGTTGCCGACCACGCGGTAGAAGGACGTGTTGCCCTTCTGGGTCAGGTCGGTCCGGGTCGCGGACGGGCTGACCATCGCCAGGCCCGCGGCCTGGTAGATCGGCATCGTCGCGTCCGACTCACCGGAGAAGTGACCACCGATGACACCGAGGAACGAGTTGTCCCCAGCGATCTGGTTCGCGAACGGGGTCGCCACCGCGGGGTCACCCTGGGTGTCGAACTCCTGCATGGTGACCTTGCAGTCCGGGTTCGCCGTGTTGAACTGCTCCACGGCGAGCTTCGCGCCGTTCAGCGACGGGATCACCAGACCCGCGTTGTCACCCGTGAACGCGCCGAAGATCGCGATCTTGCCACCGCAGTCGCCCGACGCGGTCCCACCGTCGCCGCCACCGGAATCCTGGCAACCAGCCGCGACCACCAGGGTCGCGGCGAGCGCTACGGTGCCCAGCGCCCGTACATAGCTTCGCCTCACGGCTTCCTGACCTCCTCGAGATGCGGACGCGGCTGACCCGAAGCGACGGCGACAGCAGCAGACCCGCAATTCCACCCACCCCGCAGGGACGCCCCCTGCGTTACGGCTCGTGATGGCGGAGCGTACCGACACGACATACCGTCCCGGAAGGCCTGAAGGCGGGGTCTGCGAAACCGTTACGAAGACGTGGGCAATCATGTCGATGTCCGTAACAGGTGAATCCGCCGGACGGTCCTTAAAACCACGCCCGGTCGACGTCCAGCAGCGCCCACCCCGCCCGCGCGAACCCGACGAAAAGCCGACTGAACTGCGCAAACGCCCGCTCGGGTCAGCTGCCGGGGTGAACCCTCACCGCACCGGCGGCGATCAGGCGCCCAGGCCGGTCGCCGACCACAGCCCGGCCCGGGTGCCGTCGTCCGCCGCCAACCACCACCGGTCACCCACCGCCATCAGCGTCACGTCCCGGTCAACGCCCGCCGGCACATCGAGGGGCATCGTCGCCTCCCGCCACGAACCACCCCGGTCGGTCGACACCCACACCGAGTGCCGTGCCCCATCCGTCACCGCGGCGAACAGACTGCCGCCGGACGACACCAGCGAGCCCACCCCCGGCACCCCGGCCCCACCCCGCCGCCCGAACGCGCCGCCAGCCACCCAGCCCGACGCCTCCTGCCGCCACGCGCCGAACGTCCCCCCGCGCAGCCCGACCGCCACCGGCACGCCGTCGACCAGCACCACCCGCTGCAACTCCTCGTACTCCGGCCCACCCGGCAGCACCGTGCGCCGCCACGACCGCCCGTCCGGCGACGACCACACCGCCGGGTCACGATCGATCCGGCCAGCCGGCAACAGGCCACCCACCGCCAGCCACCCCGACGACGTCGCCACCGCGTCGAACGCCCAGGTCACCCCCGCCGCGTCACTGGCCAGCTCCGGTGCGCCCTCGACCAGCGCGAACTCCGCCGCGGCCGGCGACGCCACCCAGGACGCCGCACCCGCCGACCGGTTACCGACGATCAACCAACCCGGCGGGCCGGCCGTCAGCCGGGACACGTTCACCGCCGTCGGCCCGCCGTACGTCTCGAACGGCGCCTGCACCTCGACCAGAGCGCCGTCGGCCACCTGCCGCCACGTGCTCACCCGCGGGTAACCGTGCGCACCGCCGACCTTCGCGCCGATCAACGCCACCTGCCCGTCCCGGCAGGCCGCCGACAGGAACACGTTCTGCCGGCCGTAGAAGGAATCCGGACGCACCGGCAGCACGCTCCACGTCGTACCGTCCACGCTGGTCCAGGCCGCCGGGCGGGTGCCACCGTCGGCGTCCACGACACCACCGACCACGAACCACCGGCCCGCGCACGACGCCGCGTCCCGCACCAGCGGACGGCCCTCGCCACCCGGCGGCGTCGGCAACGTCAGCGGCTGCCAACCCGGCCGCAGCGGCGGCGCCGGGGCCGTCGTCGACCCCGCGCCGCTCGGCGCGGCCGGCCCGTCGCACCCGGCGAGCAGCAGCGCGAAGAGGCCGAACACCGCGATCACCCGTCGGACGGACACCCGTCGATGCTAACCAGCAGAGCCCGCACATGGTGGCCCGGCACGGCCCGGCGTCGCCCGGACCGCTCAGACGGTCGGCTGCTGCGACACCTCGCCACCGGCGGTCTCCGCGAGGATTCGCTCGGCGACCTCTTTCATGGTCATCCGGTGGTCCATGGCCGTGCGCTGGATCCACTTGAACGCCTGCGGCTCGGTCATCCCGTAGGTGGTCATCAGCGCGCCCTTGGCCCGCTCCACCGACTTACGGATCTCCAGGCGGTCGGTCAGGTTCGCGACCTCCGCCTCCAGGGCCGCGACCTCCGAGTAACGCGACAGCGCGATCTCCACCGCCGGGACCAGGTCGCTCTTCTGGAAGGGCTTCACCAGGTACGCCATCGCGCCCGCCGCCCGCGCCCGCTCCACCAGATCACGCTGGCTGAACGCGGTCAGAATGATCACCGGGGCGATCCGGGCGCCGGCGATGCGCTCGGCGGCGGCCAGCCCGTCCATGATCGGCATCTTGATGTCCAGGATGACGAGATCGGGCTTCAGCTCCTCGGCGAGGCGAACGGCTGTCTCACCGTCGCCGGCCTCCCCCACCACCTCGTAACCCTCTTCGACCAGCATCTCGGCGAGGTCCAGCCGGATCAGCGCCTCGTCCTCGGCGATCAGTACGCGCCTGCGCTCGGCATCCGTCGGCGTCTCAGCCACCAGCCCTACCCCCACCATCGATCACTGCACGGCTACCACCCATGCTCCCGCATGAGAGTAGTCGGGTACAGTAGGCGCCACCCGCCGGGATGGTGGAACGGCATACACGGAAGTCTCAAACACTTCTGCCCGAAAGGGCTTGCGGGTTCGAATCCCGCTCCCGGCACTCTTGTCATACGCCTGTTCGACGATGTGGACGTGCATCCACCGCAGATGCGGGCACAGGCCCGCGCGCTCCGCGTTCGCGGACACAGCATTCATTCCGTAGCTCGGAAGCTGTCGTTGCCGTACGCAACCGTCTGGCACTGGTGCGTCGATCGACCCGAACCGGTGCGGCGCGGCACGGAACTGCGCTGCTTCCGATGTCGGCCGGATGTCGACAATCCGACCGACCCCGGGGCCTACGCCTACCTGCTCGGTCTCTACCTGGGCGACGGCCACCTGGTCACGACGGCGCGTGTTCCGGTGTTACGCATCTACTGTTCCGATGCCTGGCCCGGGCTGATCGAGGCGTGCGACGTGGCCATGCGAGCCGTGTTGGCCTCCAGGGTGCAACGGATCCAGAAGCAGGGTTGCGTGGGCGTGCAGAGTTACGGCCTCCACTGGCCCTGCCTGCTCCCGCAGCACGGTCCCGGCAAGAAGCACGAGCGACCGATCGTCCTCGCCGACTGGCAACGGCCGATCATCGAACAGCACCCCGGCGACTTTCTGAGAGGGCTGTTCCACTCCGACGGCTGCCGGGTCGCCAACCGGGTGACCGTGCGCGGCAAGGCGTACGTCTACCCGCGCTACATGTTCGTCAACGAGTCGGCCGACATCATGGGGCTCTGCCAGTGGGGCCTCGACCTGCTGGGCATCGCCTGGCGGATGAACCGGCGCAACTCGCTGTCGGTGGCCCGGCGCGCCGCGGTCGTCACCCTGGACCGCCACGTCGGTCCGAAGTCTTGACCGGTCAGGCGATCGTGTCGAGGGCGTGGGCGAGGTCGGCGCGCAGGTCCTCGGGGTCTTCCAGACCGACCGAGAGGCGCAGCAGGGCGGCGGCGGGTTTGGCGTCGCCCTCGACCGGCCGGTGGGTGAGCGAGGCCGGGTGCTGGATGAGGGTGTCCACGCCGCCGAGCGAGACCGCGTGGGTGATGAGCTGGCAGGCACCGGCGACGGTCGCGGCGGCGGGCGCCCCGCCGCGTACCTCGAAGGCGAGCAGGCTGCCGGGTCCGGCCATCTGCCGGCCGACCAGCGCCGCCGGGTCGTGCACCGAGGGGTGGTGCACCCGGTGTACGGCGGGGTGGTCGGCGAGCCAGCCGGCGAGTTTCTCGGCGGTGGCCTGTTGGGCGCGGACCCGCAACGGCAGGGTCTGCAGGCCACGGTGCAGCAGGTAGCCGCCGAGGGGGTGCAGGATCGCGCCGGTGACCGCGCGGACCTGGCGTAGGCGCACGGCCCAGGTGTCGTCGCAGGCGACGACGCCGGCGAGGACGTCGCCGTGCCCGCCGATGCTCTTGGTGGCGCTGTGCAGGACGAGGGTGGCGCCGTGGCGGGCGGGCTGTTGCAGCACGGGGGTGGCGACGGTGTTGTCCACCAGCAGTGGGATGTCGCCGGCCGCGGCGGCGAGGGCGGCGATGTCGACCAGGTCGAGGGTGGGGTTGGCGGGTGTCTCGACGATGATCAGTGCGGTGTCGGGGCGGATGGCGGCGGCGACCTCGTCGGGGTGGGCCCAGGTGACTGTGGTGCCGAGCAGGCCGGTGGCGAGGATGTGGTCGGTGCCGCCGTAGAGGGGTCGGACGGCGACGACGTGCCGGCGGTCGTCGCGGGCGGCGGCGAGCAGGGTGGCGGTGAGGGCGGCCATTCCGCTGGCGAAGGCAACGGCCTGGGCGGTGCCCTCCAGTTCGGCGAGGGCGCTCTCGAAGCGGGCGACGGTGGGGTTCCAGAGCCGTTGGTAGACGGCGCCACCTTCGGCGGGGAGGGTGCCACCGGTGGCGAGCTGCTCGTAGGCGTTGCCGCCGTCGTCGACCGAGGGCAGTGGGTTGGTGGTGGACAGATCGATGGGCGGTACGTGCACGCCGAGGGTGCGGAGGTCGTCGCGGCCGGCGTGCACGGCCCGGGTGTCCATCGGTGTCATGGCGGTAGCGTCGAACATCTGATGCTATGACGGCAATAGTTCGGAAAACTATTCTGTGAAAAGCTCTTGTTTCGGCAGAGAATTCGGCAAAGGATGCGGGGATGCCCCCCGAGCCGAATGATGTGCGGCCGTACCCGGCCCTGGACGAGGTGGATCGCGCGATCCTGACCGAGCTGGCGGCGGACGGCCGGCTGCCGAACAACGCGCTCGCCGAGCGGGTGGGGGTGGCGCCGTCGACGTGCCTGACGCGCACCCGGGCGTTGCGCGAGCGCGGTGCGATCCGTGGTTTCCACGCCGAGGTGGATCCGGCGGCGCTCGGCCTGCCGTTGCAGGCGTTGGTGTCGGTGCGGTTGACAGCGCACGAGCGGGCGGCGGTGGACGCGTTCCGGGCCCGGTCGGTGCGGCTGCCCGGGGTGGTGTCGGTGTTCCACGTCGCCGGTGCGGAGGACTACGTGCTGCACGTGCGGGCGGCGTCCGGCGACGCGTTGCGCGACTTCGTCCTGGACCACCTGGCGGTCGACCCGGTGGTGCAGCACACCCAGACCAGTCTCATCTTCGAGCAGGCCCGCGGGATGGGTTGAGCGGCGGGTGAGCTGGCCGACGAAAACCCGGATGTCGGAACAAAGCCGGTCGGTGCCGGGTTGGCTGACCTTGTGATCACCGTACCGTTGTCTGTTCTTGATCTTGCCCCGGTCGCCAAGGGCGCCACCGCTGGCGCGGCCCTGCAGGCCACCACCGAGCTGGCCCGCCGCACCGAGGAGTTGGGCTACCACCGGTTCTGGGTGGCCGAGCACCACAACATGCCGGCGATCGCCAGCTCCGCGCCCGCGGTGCTGCTGGCGCACCTGGCGGCGAACACCTCGACCATCCGGCTGGGCTCGGGTGGGGTGATGTTGCCCAACCACGCGCCGCTGGTGGTGGCCGAGCAGTTCGGCACCCTGGAGGCGCTGCACCCCGGTCGGATCGACCTGGGCATCGGCCGGGCGCCGGGCACCGACCAGATGACCGCGTTGGCGTTGCGGCGCACCATGGAGGGCCTGTCGGCGGAGCACTTCCCCCGGGAGCTTGCGGACCTGATGAACTATTTCAGCGGGGAGAAGCCGGGGCAGATCGTCGCCACCCCGGGTCGCGGTGAGCAGCCGGCCGTGTGGCTGCTGGGCTCCAGCGGTTTCAGCGCCCAGCTCGCCGGCCTGCTCGGCCTGCCGTTCTCCTTCGCACACCACTTCAGCTCGGCGAACACCCTGCCGGCGTTGGCCCTGTACCGGCAGCACTTCCGGCCGTCGCAGTGGCTGGACAAGCCGTACGCGATGGTGGCGGTCAACGCGGTGTGCGCGGACACCGACGAGCGGGCCGAATGGCTGGCCGGGCCGAGCGCCCTGTCGTTCCTGAAGTTGCGCTCCGGGCGGCCGGAGCCGCTGTCGACGCCCGACGAGGCGGCGGCCTACCCGTACACGGAGATCGAGCGGGAGTTCGTGCTGCAACGCCGCGATGGTCAGGCGATGGGCTCGCCGGAGACGGTACGTCGGCAGCTGACCGAGTTGCAGGAGCGCACCGGCGCGGACGAGCTGATGCTGACCACGCTGGTTTACGACGTGCAGGACCGGGTGCGGTCGTACGAGCTGATCGCCGAGCAGGTGGCGGGTGGTCTGCGCCAGCGGGCGTGAAACACGATCTTCACGTCAGCGTCACCCCGCCGACCCGGACGGTGCCTAATGTTGGTGCCGGTGGTGGTACGGCATTCCCGGTCGGGACGGGTTGGGAATGCCGCGGTGTGGCGCACCGGGCCGGAGCTGAGCGGATTCCGCGGCTGCGGCCCGGTGCCTGCCACCC
>NZ_JAGPXZ010000440.1:0-5139 GCF_018070305.1 Micromonospora sp. M51
CGACAGCAGTGCGCGGCCGAACTGCCCGCTGCCACCCCCGACTACGTGGTCGCCTGCGTCGGCGGCGGCAGCAACGCGGCCGGCACGTTCGCCGGGTTCGTCGAGACGTCGGCGAAGCTCGTCGGGGTCGAAGCCGAAGGCGGCTCCGGCGCGGCGAACGGGGAGGTCGGCGTTCTGCACGGCTTCCGGTCGCTGTTCCTGCAGGACGAGCACGGGCAGATCAGGGAGGCGCACTCGATCGCGGCCGGGCTGGACTACCCGGGCGTCGGCCCCGAGCACGCGTACCTGCGCGATCTGGGGCGCGCCCGGTACGTCACCGCATCCGACGGGGAGGCGATCGCGGCCGCCGTCCGGCTCGCGCGGGCCGAGGGCGTGCTGCCCGCCATCGAGTCGGCCCACGCGCTCGCCTGGGTCGTTCGCGCCGCCGGCACACCGGAGCTGCCCAGCGGGTCGACAGTGCTCGTCACCCTCTCGGGGCGCGGCGACAAGGACGTGACCACCCTGATCGCGGAGGCGGACCTCGGATGAAGCTGTTGATGCCCTACATCACCGGCGGGATCGTGCCCGGTTGGACGGCCTTCCTGAGCGCCTTCGCGCACGCCGGGGCCGACATGATCGAGGTCGGGCTGCCGTTCTCCGATCCCACTGTGGACGGCCCCACCATCCAGGAAGCCTCGGACGCGGCGCTGGCCCGGGGCACCACGCCCGCCTCGGTCCTGGCGGACCTCGCCGGAACGCGGGTGGGCATCCCCCTGGTCGCCAGCACGTACGCCAACATCGCGCTGCGGCCCGGGTTCGGCGACGCGCTCGCGGCGGCCGGGGTGACCGGGCTGATCGTGCCCGACCTGCCCCTCGACGAGCTGGCCGGGTTGCACGTGCCGGGCGTCCAGGTGAGTCTGCTCGCCTCACCCGCCACGCCGGACGACCGGCTCGCCGAGATCGGCCGGCGCAGTCAGGGTTTCGTGTACGCCGTGTCGGTCATGGGCACGACCGGCGAACGTGACCGGCTCGCGCCCTCGGCCGTCCTGCTGGCCGCCCGGCTCAAGCAGGTCACCGACCTGCCCGTGCTGGTGGGCTTCGGCATCTCGACCCCGCAGCAGGCGGCCGAGGCGGCGGCGGCAGCCGACGGCGTCATCGTCGGCGCGGCCGTCATGCGGCGCATCCTCGACGGCGCGAACCCCGCCGAGGTCGGGGCCTTCGTGGCGTCGCTGCGGGCCGCGCTGTCGCCGGTGGCCCCCGTGCGATGATCGGCGGTGGCCGTCGACGACGGGGGGCGGACAGTCGACGCATCGGGAGGCAGACCAGTGGCACGCTATCGGGCCATCGCCGCCGACCTCGCCGCCAAGATCCGCGACGGCCACTACCGGCCGGGCGACGCGCTGCCCGCGCAACGCGAGCTGAGCGCGGCGTACGGCGTCACGGTGATGACACTGCGGCAGGCCCTGCGCGAACTGAGCGCCGAAGGGCTGATCGTCCAGCGGCCCGGCAAGGGCACCTACGTCGCGCCGTCGCCCGCGGCGTACCAGCTGGGATCCTTGCGGAGCTTCGGCGACGACCTGCGTGAGCAGGGCCACGAGGTCCACACGACGGTGCTCTCCCGCGCGCAGCGCCGGCTGCCCGCACGCGTCGCGGCCCGGCTGCGGGTCCGCGAGGCCGAGACGGGTCTGCGCCTCGAGCGGGTCCGCGCGTTCGCCGGCCGCCGCGCCATTCACCAGATTTCCTGGGTACGCGAGCCGCACGCGAGCCGGTTGCACGACGTGGACTTCACCGGCACGTCGCTGTACGCGGCCCTGGCCGACCTCGGCGTGACGGTGGCCCGGGCCTCGGAGACGATCCGGCCGGAGGTGTTGAGCGTCGACGTGGCCCGGCATCTGGACGAGGCCGAGGGAGCGCCGGTGCTGGTCAGCGACCGGATCACCTACGCGCCCGACGGGACGGCCCTGGTGACGGACCGGGCGACGATGGTGGGCAGCATGATGCAGATCACCGCCGACCGGGCCGCCACCGGGCTGTCCCTGCACTACGGCGCGGTCTAGCCCGCCATTGACCCGGTGCCGGCTGGTGTGCCGGTGACGGTCAGGTCGCGCACTCGGCCCACGTTGTCGAACGACCCGAAGCCGACCCGCCCCGCGCCGAACGTGGTGTCCTTCGCGGTCAACAGCGGGTCCCGGTCTCCGTCGACGTAGACGGCGATCTCGCCGGTGGCCGGCAGGTGCACCACCCGCACCCGGTGCCACCGGGCATCGGTGATCGCCGGGTTCGCGCCCCGGGACCGGCCGTTCCACTGGTGGTCGATGCGTTCCCGGTCGGCGTTGTCCACCTTGAAGATGCCGTTGTGCGGATAGATCGTGTTGTCGGTGGAGAGGTGGGCGTAGTAGAACTCGGTGTCCGAGCGCCAGCCGAAGACGATGATCACGTCCCGGTTGCTGACCTCCACCGGTGTGTCGAGCCGTACCTGAGCGTCCACCCGCACCGACGACCACGCCGGTCCGGCGGTCAGCACGGCGTACTCGAAGGGTCGGCGCGGACCCGGCCGGCTCTCCCCGGCCTCGGCCAGGATGACCTGGTCGCCTGCGAACCGCCACTTCGCCGGCGTCACCGGCGCCCAGTTGGCCGCCCCGGCGGTGCGGCGCAGCGTGACGTCCCCGACGTCGCCGCTGGCGTACCCGGTGGTGCCGGTCACCTTCCAGACCTTCCCGTTGGCCTTCGCGACGACGTAGAGCTCACCGGCGGCGTCGGTGCCGAAGCGCAGGTCAACCCGATTGGGATCGCCGGGCGCACCCGGCGCGGACAGGTCGCGCATCCGGACCGGGGTTCCCGCCGGGTCGAAGAGGGCGAGCTGGTGGATGGTGGCCAGACCCCGGCCCCGGCGCATCTCGTTGGCCTCGGTGTAGAACACCCGGCCGTCGACCAGGTCACCGAAGACGTACTTGCCGCGCAGCGCGGGCAGCGTCCGCCCCCGGTAGACGAAACCACCGGCCACCGCGACACCGACGTCGTCGGTGCAGTTCCAGCCGGCGGCGGGGTCGTGGTCGTACGCGGCGACGGGATAGGTGTAGCCGTAGCTGGCGTCGTCGGCGGGCAGCGGGAGCAGCCGGTCGCAGGGGTTGGTGGCCGTCTTGTCGAAGACGAATGAGCCTTCCCGCTCGCTCCAGCCGAAGTTGTCCCCGGCACGGACCTCGTAGATCGCCTCGACGGCGTGTTCACCGATGTGCCCGAGGTACATCCGACCGGTCGCCCGGTCCCAGCTGAACCGGTGCGGGTCCCGGAAACCCACCGCGTAGAGCTCGCCGAGCGCGCCCGCCCGCCCGACGAACGGGTTCCCCGGTGGGATGCCGTAGCGCCCGTTCGCGGCGTTGGTGCCCCGGGGGTCGATCCGCAGCAGCTTGCCGTGCGGCACCGCCAGGTTCTGCGGGTCGGTGTTGCGCGCGCCCTGCCCGCCGTCGCCGACGGCGAGGTACAGCAGGCCGTAGTCGCGGTCGTGGCGCTTGGCAGTGGGGTTGAAGTTGATTTCCTGGATGCCGTGCACCTGGCCGCCGAAGCCGATGCGCAGCACCTCGCGGTGCGTACCGGCGAAGGTGGCGGCGCCCGGGTCGGTCGCCGTCCACTCGATGATGACGCCGTGGAAGAGCGTGTTGGGCTGGGCGTAGTCCGGTACGGCGGTCGTCGTCGACGCCAACTCGGTGTGGATGGTGTAGAACCGGCCGTTCACCCCGAACTCCGGATGGAACGCGACATACCCGAAGCCCTGGCCGAGCCCACGACCGGAGAAGAACCGCGGCGCGAACGTCGCGGCCACGTCCAGGTAGACGTGCGGCACACCATTCTCGACGAGGTAGAGGCTGCCGTTGAGGTCGGGCACCGCCCGTCGGCCGGAGCCGTCGGGCACCTCCATGATGGTGTTGATCCGCGCGGTACGCATGAGCCGCGCGTCGGTCGGCGCCGGCGTGGGGTACGACTGCGGGAAGCTGGCGTACTCGCTGAGCACCAGCCCGAGTCGGGACTGGGTCGGCATCTCGGGGATCGGGTCGTAGACCGCGTCGGCGGCCCGTGCGGGCGTGGCGACCAGTGTGGACAGGATCAGCACGAGGGCGGTGAGGCCGGCCCTCACTGTTAGCCGGGGGGTGGTGCCGGCGCGGCGGTGCACTGTGCGCACGCGTGTCTCCTTCTCGGTGGGACGGTGCCGAGGGTGGTCAGCGGGCAAGGTGGCGGTACTGCCTCCGTACGTCGTTCGCGGAGACCACACTGTCGAGGAACATCAGGCCGTCCATCCGGCAGTCGCACGGGTTGCGTTCCACCGTGTCCTGCGGGAAGCTGCCGCCGATCTTGATGCCCCGGGGGTCGGACGCGCTGGTCAGGTGCGGGCCGGGTCCGGACACCAGCCACGGGTCGTCGGTGCGGGTGTAGAAGCCGTCCACCGGTTCACCGTTGCGGTAGAGGGCGAGCG
This sequence comes from Micromonospora sp. M51, assembly GCF_018070305.1. NCBI lineage: Bacteria > Bacillati > Actinomycetota > Actinomycetes > Micromonosporales > Micromonosporaceae > Micromonospora > Micromonospora sp. M51. The sequence goes on from NZ_JAGPXZ010000440.1 coordinate 4,448, forward strand.
CGCCGGTGTCGAAGTCGAAAGTGGCGGCCAGGTGCACCCACTGCCCCACCGGCAGCAGCTCGCGCCAGTCCTGGGTGGCGGCGAAGGTCTGCGAGTTGCCGCCGTCGAGCCGCCGGCCGAGCGCGACGAGGCGCACCTGCCCGTCGACGTCGATCAGCTCCAGCAGGGCGCGGACGCCGTGGCCGTCGGAGTCGCCGGTCAGCACCCCGGCCAGACCGATGGCGTTGTACCTGTCGTCCGGGTCGGCGGTGGTGGAGTTGGGCAGCGGGCTGTCCATGTTCAGCTTGAACCAGCCCATCACCGTGGTGCCGGCGGTGGCGCTGAAGGCGCGCAGCGTCCGCACCCCGCTGGCCGACCAGGTGCCGGCCTTCCAGTCGTCGTTGCCGGCACCAGTGGGGTCGACCTGGCGGGTCTGCACCGCGTTGCGGCTGCCCCGGTAGGCGTGGTCCGGCACCCGCATCGCCGCGCCGCCGTTGACCAGCTCGATCTCGGTGCCGGAACGGCCCTGGTCGCGTTCCAGGGCCGGGTCGCCGGGCACCGGGTGGTCGAAGTCGTACGCGGCGACCAGATGCGTGCGCAGCGCCGGGTGGACGTCGGGCGAGGTGTGCCGGTCCGCCTGTGCCGGTGGCGTGCCCACACCGGCCAGGACGCCGATCGCCAGCAGGGAGACGGCCGCTCGTCGGGCAGTGGAC
>NZ_JAGPXZ010000441.1:0-5129 GCF_018070305.1 Micromonospora sp. M51
CCACAGGTACGGCACCACCCCGAACCATCTCAGCCGAGCGTCGGCGGCCCGGCTCCGTACCACCGCCAACCTCGGCCCGGCGAGCCCACAGCTCCGTGACGCGCGCCTGGGCCGACGCTCAGCAGAGGAGCAAGATCATGCGTTCCCGTCCCCGCCTGTTGGCACTCGTCACCGGGCTGGCCGTCATGCTGGCCAGCCTGGTCGCCCTGCCGACCCCCGCATCGGCGGCACCACTGACCAAGGTCCTGGTGTTCAGCAAGACCGCCGGCTTCCGGCACTCGTCGATCCCCAACGGCATCGCCGCGATCCAGCAGCTCGGCTCCGCCAACGGCTTCACCGTGACGTCCACCGAGGACGCGGCCCAGTTCACCACCTCCAACCTGGCCCAGTACCAGGCGGTGGTCTTCCTGTCGACGACCGGCGACGTCCTCAACGCCAGCCAGCAGACCGCCTTCGAGTCGTACATCGCCGCCGGTGGCGGGTACGTCGGCGTGCACGCCGCCGCCGACACCGAATACAACTGGCCGTGGTACGGCGCGCTGGTCGGCGCGTGGTTCGACTCGCACCCGGCGATCCAGAACGCCACGGTGAAGATCGAGGACCAGACCAACCCGTCGACCGCGCACCTCGGCACCACCTGGGTCCGCTCCGACGAGTGGTACAACTACCGCACCAACCCCCGCTCCAGCGCACGGGTTCTCGCCAGCCTCGACGAGTCGTCCTACAGCGGCGGCAACATGAACGGCGACCACCCGATCACCTGGTGCAAGGCGTACGGCGGCGGACGCGCCTGGTACACGGGCCTCGGGCACACCGAGGCGTCGTACACCGACCCGAACTTCACCCGGATGCTGCTCGGCGGCCTCCAGGTCGCCGCGGGCTCGGTGACCGCCGACTGCTCGCCGCGTACGACCACCCCGCCGCCCACCGCCACCGGCTCGACCCTGCGGGCCCGCGCGAACAACCAGTACGTGAGCGCGCCCAACTCGACCACCGCGCTGATCGCCAACAAGGCTTCGGTCGGCACCACCGAGCGGTTCGACCTGGTCAACCTCGCCAACGGCAACGTGGCGCTGCGCGCCAAGGGCAACGGGCAGTTCGTCGCGGCCGAGAACGCGGGCGCTTCCGCGCTGATCGCCAACCGGGCCACCGCCGGTGCCTGGGAGACGTTCCAGCTCGTCCGCAACTCCGACGGCACGGTGAGCCTGCGGGCCACTGTGAACAACCGCTACGTCGCGGCCGACAACGGTGGGTCCTCCCCGCTGATCGCCAACCGGACCTCCATCGGCCAGTGGGAGAAGTTCGACCTGGTCACCACCAACTGACCTGATCCCCCGCTCGCTCTCCACCACCCCACCTGGTCGTGGTGCGCCCCCGCGCGCCCGTCCCCCGGTCGTCGAGAAAGGACGATCATGCCCTCGTACCCCCGGCGCTGGCCCCGGGCGCTCTTCGCGGCGGTGCTCACCGTCGCGAGCGCGGCCCTCGCTGTGGCTGCACCGTCCACCGCCCAGGCGGTGGTGATTCCCGCCTCCGACTATCAACAGGTCAAGCTCGCCACCGGCTCCGCCGAGCTGGGTGAGGCCATGTCCCTGGCCGTGCTGCCCAACCGTTCGGTCCTGCACACCGCCCGAAACGGCGTGCTGCGGGTGACCGACGTGGCCGGCAACACGAAGGTCTCCGGCACCCTGTCCGTCTACACACACGACGAGGAGGGGTTGCAGGGCGTCGCCGTCGACCCCAACTTCGCCACCAACCGGTGGGTCTACCTGTACTACTCGCCCACGTTGAGCACCCCGTCCGGGGACGCCCCGACCACCGGCTCGCAGTCCGACTGGGACCGGTGGAAGGGGCACCTACGGCTGTCCCGGTTCACCCTCAACTCCGACGACACGCTCAACCTGAGCAGCGAGAAGATCGTGCTGCAGGTCGCCAACGACCGTGGGCAGTGCTGCCACGTCGGCGGTGACCTGGACTTCGACGCCGCCGGCAACCTGTACCTGACCACCGGCGACGACACCAACCCGTTCGAGTCGTCCGGCTACGCCCCACTGGACGAGCGGACCAACCGCAACCCGCAGTTCGACGCCCAGCGCACGGCGGGCAACACCAACGACCTGCGGGGCAAGCTGCTGCGGATCAAGCCGCAGGCGGACGGGACGTACACCATCCCGTCGGGCAACCTGTTCGCGCCCGGCACGGCCAACACCCGCCCCGAGATCTACGCGATGGGGCTGCGCAACCCGTTCCGGATGAGCGTCGACAAGGCCACCGGCGTGGTCTACCTCGGTGACTACGGCCCCGACGCGGGGAGCACCAACTCCAGCCGGGGCCCCCAGGGTCAGGTGGAGTTCAACCGCATCACCGCGCCGGGCAACTTCGGCTGGCCGTACTGCACCGGCACCAACACCAGCACGGAAACATACAACGAATACACCTTCCCGTCCGGGCCGTCGCAGTCGAAGTACAACTGCACGGGCGGGCCGACCAACAACTCGTTCCGCAACACCGGCCTCGGCACGCTGCCCGCGGCGAAGCCGGCCTGGATCAAGTACGCCGGCGACTCCGGCTCACCGTCGGAGTTCGGCAGCGGCTCCGAATCGCCGATGGGCGGACCGGTCTACCGGTACGACGCGTCGCTGAACTCCAGCATCAAGTTCCCGCAGTCACTCAACGGCCAGTTCTTCGCCGGCGAGTACGGCCGCCGCTGGATCAAGGCGATCGCTGTCAACTCCGACGGCTCGCGCGGGGAGATCTCCAACTTCCCGTGGTCCGGCACCCAGGTCATGGACATGGCCTTCGGCCCGGACGGGGCGCTGTACGTGCTGGACTACGGCACCGGCTCGAACAACCAGGCGCTGTTCCGGATCGAGTACATCGGCGGCGGCAACCGCAACCCGATCGCTGTCGCCTCGGCTAACCCGACGTCGGGGGCCAACCCGCTGACAGTCAACTTCTCGTCGGCCGGCAGCTCGGACCCGGAGGGTGGGGCGCTGAGCTACCTGTGGACGTTCGGGGACGGCACCACGTCGACGGCGGCCAACCCCACCAAGACGTACACCACGAACGGCACGTACTCCCCCACGTTGAGGGTCACCGACCCGAATGGGTTGACCGGCACGGCGAGCCTGGTCATCACCGTCGGCAACACGGCCCCGACGGTGACGCTCACGTCCCCCGCCGACGGGCAGTTGTTCAGCTTCGGTGACACCGTGTCGTACCAGATCAGCGTGAGCGACCCGCAGGACGGCACGATCGACTGTTCCAAGGTCAGCCTGACGTACGCGTTGGGCCACGACAGTCACGCCCACCAGATCACCTCGAAGAACGGGTGCAGTGGCTCGATCACCGTCCCGACCGACGGGGAGCACGACTCGGCCGCGAACATCTACGGGGTCTTCGACGCCGCCTACACCGACAACGGTGGGCTCACCACGCACAGCATCAAGACCCTGCAACCGAAGCACCGCCAGGGTGAGCACTTCGGCGCGCAGTCCGGCGTCCAGGCCACCGACCACACCAACGCCGAGGGTGGCCGCACGGCCGGGTTCATCGAGAACAACGACTGGATCTCGTACCAGCCGTACAACCTGACCAACGCGAACCGCATCACCGTGCGGGCGTCGTCGGCCGGTGCCGGCGGCACCATCGAGGTACGGGCCGGGTCGGCCACCGGCACGCTGCTGGGCACCGTCTCGGTGCCGGTGACCGGCAACTGGGAGACCTTCACCGAGGTGTCCGGCACGATCAGCAACCCACCCACCGCGTCAACGACGCTGTACCTGGTGTTCAAGGGCGGGTCCGGCTACCTGTTCGATGTCGACGCGTTCACCTTCACCACCGGCACCGGTGGCCGCAACAGGTCGGGGGCCACGTACGCGAAGAACGGGTCCACAGCACTGTTGGTCAGCACGATGTTCCACCGGCGGTCGAAGACCAGCGCCGGATACGGCTCGTGCGCCCGCAGCACCCGGCGGACCGCGTCGAGGGCACCGGACAGGGCGATGTCGTCGAGCGGACGCTGCGCGTACCGGGGTGCGAAGCCGGCGGCGAGCAGCAACTGGTTGCGATCACGCAGCGGCACGTGCAGCTGGTCGGCGAGCCGCAGGATCATGTCGGCGCTCGGCGTGGACTTGCCGGTCTCGACCAGACTGACGTGCCGGGCCGAGACATCCGCGGCGATCGCCAGGTCGAGTTGGCTGAGCCCCCGGCGCTTGCGCCACTGCCGTAGGAGTTCCCCGACCGCATACACGATCATGAGCCTACTCATCGTCCGTGCGGACGCCATGAAGTGCGATGTCATCGACAACCACCCGGGCCGGGGAAACACTTGCGCCCATGACCACCGAGAACAAGAGCATCGTCGCACGCGCGTTGGCAGGGCTGGTCGACACGGGCGACGTCGACACGCTCGCCTCGTTCCTGAGCGAGGACTTCATCCACCACCGGTCGGATTCGACGACCTCGACCAGGACGCAGTGGCTCGCCGCCGTCCGCGCCGCGCTGGGCCCGACCGCCGGCATGCGGGTCGACATCCTGCACCTGTTGGCCGACGGTGACCACGTCGTGGTGCACTCGCGACGCCGCCTACCCGACGCGGGGCCGGAGATCGTCGTGGTCGACGTCCTGCGGATCGCCGACGGGGCCATCGTGGAGGCGTGGGAGGTCATCGAACCGGCGGCCCACGCGACCGCCAACGGGACGTGGTGGAACCCGGCCGTCTAGATCGGGAAGTGGCCGCGACGCCAGTGCCAGTGGCCGCCGTCCCGCAGGTGGTCGATGATCGCGCGCTGGAGCACGGTGCGGCGCGGCAGCTCGTCCAGCGGCGTGGTCAGGGTGCGGAACCCGAACCGCAGCATCTCGATGTCGGCGTCCGGCCCCTCCGACTCCTGGTGGGGTTCCAGCTCGAACCGGCGCTGGAACCGCAGGATGTTGGAGTCCTCCGGAAGGTACTCCCGCAGCTGCGGGTCGAGCAGCCACGATCCGCAGGAGAACACCGTGTAGCGCTCGTCGGGAAAGTGCCGGGGGAAGAACGCGCGGGCCTCGTCCAGCGACGCCGTCACCGCCTGCGGGGTCAACGGCCCCGATTCGGGGACGTGCAGGCCGAGGGCGCCGTCGCCGCGCTGGTACTG
>NZ_JAGPXZ010000442.1:0-5116 GCF_018070305.1 Micromonospora sp. M51
ACAGTCCCCTCCGGATCGCCTCAAGGGGGTTCTGGTGGGTGTGGTACCAGAACGTGCCGACCTGCTCGGCGAGGAACCGGTAGGTGAAGGTGCCGCCCGGCTCCACCGCGTTCTGCGTCGCGCCGGCCCGCAGCGCCTCGAAGACGTACTCGTCGAGCTCGAAGGTGGTCAGGACGATGACCCGCACGGCCGGAAACCGCTCGACGATCGCGGCCGTGGCCTTCACCCCGTCGAGCACGGGCATCCGCACGTCCATCAGCACGATGTCGGGCCGGGTCGCGGCGACCATCTCGACGGCCTGGGCGCCGTTGGACGCCTCACCGACCACCTCCAGGTCGTCGCTGTGGTCGAGCAGGCCCCGGAAGCCGGCCCGCACGAGCGTCTGGTCGTCCGCCAGCACCATCCGGATCGTCACGCTGTCTCCTCCACCTCGACCGGCAGCCGCGCTGCCACTCGGAACCCCCCGCCCTCCGGCCGGGGGCCGGCATCGAGGGATCCGCCCGCGGCCGTGGCCCGTTCCCGCATGCCGGCCACCCCGTGCCCCCGCCGGCTCGCCGCGGCCCCGACCCCGTCGTCGACGACCTCGACCGTTACGGCGTCACCGGCGTAGGTGATGGTGACGTCGACAGTGGTCGCCTCGGCGTGCTTGACCGTGTTGGTGATCGACTCCTGCACGATCCGGTAGACCGAGAGCGCCACCTCCGGCGGGATGGGGCGCGGGATGCCGGCGACCCCCGAGCGCACCTTCACGCCGGCCTGCTCGGCGACCGCGAAGACGCGAGCCAGATCGGGCACCTCCCCGGCGTCGCGGAGCATGCCGATCGCCGAGCGGACCTCGTGCATCGCGTCGCGCGCCGCGCCCCGGATGCTCCGCAGCGCGGCCCGCGCCTCGGCCGGCTTGCTGTCGAAGATGTCGTCGGCGAGGCTCGCCTGCACGCTGATCGCGGCGATCGTGTGGCCGAGCACGTCGTGGACCTCGCGGGCGATGCGGAGCCGCTCCTGGGCCACCTCGTGCTGACGCTCCTGGCGCATCACGGCGAGGCGCTGCTGTGCCTCGGCCAGCCGGATCCGGCGGGTGCGGATCGTCTCGGCGAGCAGCACCACGGCCGCGAGCAGCGAGCCCTCTTCGAGGGTCGCCGACAGGGCGGGGAAGAAGCCCTCGCCGAGCAGCGTGTAACGCATGATCAGCTCAAGGACGACGAAGAACCCGGCGACGACGAGCGCCCAGGTGAACCGGCCGGCGGCCGCGACGGAGAAGAGGGCGGCGGCCAGCGGGAGGGCGGGCGGGATGCCCGGGTACTCGAGCGCGTAGTAGATCATCAGTGCGGTGACCGAACCGACGAGCACCAGCAGCGGCCAGCGGCGCCGGAAGACCAGCAGCAGCCCGATCACCGCGCCGATCGCGTAGGCGCGGGCGTCCGGCGGCCGGGCGCCGGGCTCGTCGGCGACGCGGATCGCCACCGCCACGACGGCCGCGACGACGACCGCGATGAGGGCATCGATCGCGATCCGTCGGATGGCCGGGGTCATGTCCGCAACGGTACGACGCGCGCACGGTCCGTTAACGCGGGCCCCTTCCCAACCGGAATCCGTCAGCAAGGGGCCCGTGCCCCTTCAGCCGCGACGGAGGGTCAACAGGGTCTGCCCGGTGGGGATCACCGTGCTGCCGTCCACCCGGAGCCCGGCCTTCTCGCCCAGTTCGGCGTACTCGCGCCAGGTCCTCGCCTTGCCGGCCATCAGCGAGAGCAGGCGCAGGTCCATCTGGGTGATGAACATCAGCCGGGCCGGGTCCTCGGGGAAGTTGTCGTTCTCGTCCTTCACCAGGATCTGCACGATCAGCACCTTCCCGGTCGTGCCGATCGCGTCCGCCGCCCGCTGGAGGATCTTCTCGGCGGCGCTGTCGTTCCAGTCGTGCAGCACGTTCGACAGGATGTAGATGTCGGCGCCGGCCGGGAGCGGGTCGAAGATGCTCCCGCTGACCACCTCCGCGCGGTCGGCGATGCCCGCCGCCTCGAACCGGGCCCGGCCCTGCTCGACGACGCCCGGCAGGTCGACCACGGTGCCGCGCAGGTGCGGTTGGGCCTTGAGGATCTCGGTGAGCAGGGCGCCGGTGCCGCCGCCGACGTCGACGACGTGGTTGACGGTGCTCCAGTCGTAGCCCTGGACGACCTGGTCGAAGTAGCTCGCGTGGGTGGCCATCAGCGCGCCGAACGACGTGGCCCGGTCGGGGTTGGTGGCCAGGTCGTCCCAGAACTCGATGCCGTAACGCACCGGGTACGCCGCGTCGCCGGTGCGGATCGAGTGGGTCAGCGAGCTGAACGTGCCCTCGATCCGGCCGGCCATCGAGTCGACGTCGAGCCAGGGGCGCTGGGCGGCGGGGTGGTCGGTCTTGAGGAACTCGGCCGCTTCCGTCAGGGCGTACACCCGGGGTTCGGTCTCCTTGAAGACGCCGCGCACGGAGAGGTAGCGCAGCAGCCGGTGCAGCGCGTCGGGGTTGGCCTTCGTCGCCGCGGCGAGCTCGTCGAGCGTGGTGGTGCCCGCGGCGATCAGGTCGGCGAGGCCGAGCGTCGCCGCGGCCCGCACTGCCCACGGCGTGATCGTGTCGGTCAGCGAGTAGAGATTGACCCGATTTTCCGTCATGGCGGCGAGCTTCGACGATGGCGCTCGAGACCGGCTCGAAACCACGTCGATCGACCCGTTCTCCAGTCAGGTTCGAGTGGGCGGGCGCAGGCTGCGCCTGTCACGGCCGCCATGCGAAGGGGACACGATGGGCGCCAGCCACCAGGAGCGCGGAGCGATCGAGGTCATTCAGGACCTCATGCAGCAGAAGTGGGTCTACGAGCTGTTCGGCGAGATCGGCGCGCGCCAGGGTGCCTCGGCCGCGCACGTCGAGCAACTGCGGGCGGTCGACGCCGCCGCGCACGTGTTCTGGCCGTTCCAGGCGCCGCCCTTTCCGATCATCGCGGCCACCGCGAGCGGTTCGACGTTGACCGACGTCGACGGCAACGACTACCTCGACTGTCACATGGGGTACGGGGCTCAGGCGCTGCACGGTCACAACCCGGCCCCGGTCGTCGACTTCGTCCGCGAGCGCCTCGGCAAGGGCACCGGCAACGGCTACACCAACGAGCTGGAGCTGGAGCTCGCGACGCTGCTGCGGGAGATCCTCCCGCACAACGAGAAGTTCGCCTTCCAACACTCGGGTACGGGTGCCACCCAGTCGGCGATCCGGCTCTGCCGTGCGTTCACCGGGCGGCGGATGGTCGCCAAGTTCGAGGGCACCCTGCACGGGTCCCACGACCTGGCCGTCCACAACACCGCACCCTGGTATCACGGGCATCCGGCGGTGCCGTTCCCGGAGATCGGCAAGGACGGCATCCCGCTGGTCTCGGCGTTCGCCGGTGTCACCCCGGCGGAGCCGCGCGACCTGCTGATCCTGCCCAACGACACCGCGCTCGCCGTGGAATTGATCGAGCGCCACGCGGGCGAGTTGGCCTGCATCCTCGCCGAGCCGGCCGCTTCGTCGTTCCCGTTCGAGGAGACGACGATCCCGATGATCCGTGAGGTGGCGGTGGCCGCCCGGCGGCTCGGGGTGCCGTTCATCCTGGACGAGGTGCTGACGGGTTTCCGGTCAGGGATCGGCGGCGCCGCGCAGAAGTTCGACATTCCGACCGACCTCGTCACCTACGGCAAGGTGATCAGCGGGCTCGGGCTGCCGCTGTCGGCGATCGGCGGTCGGGCCGACATCCTCGACATCTCGCAGACCAGCGGGCAGTCGTGGACCGACTTCGGCCAGAAGACCGGTCTGCAGGGCAGCCACACCGGCAACTACCTGTCGGTGGCGGCGTCGCTGGCCACGCTCCAGTTGCTCCGGGACAAGGGGCCCGCCTACTACACGGACCTCAGCGCCAGGATCGACCGGGTCCAGGCGCGGCTGGCCGCGTTCCGGGCGGCCGAGGGGATTCCGCTGCGGATGGTGGGGTTCGGCGACTACATCGGGTGTTTCCAGTTCCTCCCGGAGGACTCCTACACCGACTACCGGGTCTACTCGCGGGCGCTCAACCCCGCGACGTTCATCCTCACGCTGCTGTTGCGCAAGCGCGGCATCTACACGCTCGGCATGCCGATGTTCTTCGCCGGCGGCGCGCACAGCGACGCCGACGTCGACCGGCTGACCGACGCCGTGCTGGAGAGCACGCTGGAGCTGCGCGCCAACGACTTCCCCTTCGGCCTGGCGTGGCCGGCGACGTCCCAGTGGGGTTCGGGTTCCACCGAGTGGGGCTCGGGTTCCTCCGACTGGTCGTAACCGCACCCTGCGTCACCGGGCCCGGGTCAGTTTCTGACCCGGGCCCTCCTCATGTGCCGTACAGGTCATACGCAAATAGCCGTACTTGACTAATCGTACGCGACGGCGTGTAGTCGGAAGGTGGGTCCGCTGTCGACCCCCGTCCGACTTCAGGAGGAACGCGATGACGGAGAGCTGGACCGACGAACACAGCGCCGCGCCACCCAATCCGCGCCGATGGCTGATCCTGGCCGTCGTTCTGGCCGGGGCGTTCATGATCCTGCTGGCCACGACGATCGTCAATGTCGCGGTCGCCCCGATCCAGCGCGACCTCCGCTCGACCTACACGGCGATGGAGTGGGTCATCGCCGGCTACGCGCTCGGATACGGCCTGCTACTCATCCCCGCCGGCCGGATCGGCGACCGCTTCGGCCACCGCAAGCTGTTCCTCATCGGCGTCGCGGGGTTCACGCTCGCGTCGGCGGCGTCGGCGCTCGCGGCCACACCCAACCAGCTGATCGCCTTCCAGGTGGTGCAGGGCATGATGGCCGGCATCCTCAACCCGCCGGTGCTGGCGCTCATCCAGACCACGTTTCCGGCAAAGGAGACGGGTAAGGCCTACGGGATCTACGGCGCGATCGGCGGCATCGCGACCGCCAGCGGCCCACTCCTCGGTGGCCTGCTGATCGCGTGGGACCTCGGCGGCTGGGACTGGCGGCCGGTGTTCCTGCTCAACGTGCCGATCGGCCTGGCCACGTTCGTCGCCGCGCTGATCCTGGTGCCCGAGTCGCGAGGCCGCCGCGGCGGGCTCGACGTGATCGGCATGCTGCT
>NZ_JAGPXZ010000443.1:0-5113 GCF_018070305.1 Micromonospora sp. M51
GTGCTGACCACCCCCCGGAGCTACCCGATGATCGCGGCGGGCGGCCTGGTCACCGCCTACTCGTACGAAACCGGATCGCTGGGCACCGTTCCGTTCAGCGCGCAGTTCCGCTCCCTCGACGGCAAGCTCGCCCGCCCGCAGACGTACGTGCAGGACACCCAGGCGAACGCGTCCGTCCAGGTGATCGGGCCGGTGACCGACGGCCCCGAGAACACCCGGCGGGTGCCGCTCCGGGTCCGGTACGCCGGTGACGCCCGCCAGCTCGGCAACTCACTCACCGCCGCACAGCTGCCCGCCGGGTCGATGATCCTCTTCACCGAACCTTTCGACGGCCCGGTGTACGGCTCCCAGGCTTTCGTGCCGGGCGGGCTGCTGATGCAGGGTGAGGAGCGAGACGTGGCGCTGTTCATCAGCCGACCGACCGACCCGGCGGACGAGTCGACCCCGATCACCGTGGCGCTGGCCACCCACTACTGGAACGAGACGGTGCCAGACGTCGACCCGAGCGACAACACCGTCACGTTCAACCTGGCCGTGGCAGCCAGCTGACCTGACGGTGCGACGGCCGGCCGCCGCCCGGACCAGTTCCGGGTGGTGGCTGACCGCCGTCAGCTCCCGGCGGGTGGGCGTACCGGGGCGGCGGTGAGCGAGTCGACCGAGCGCGGTGCGGCGGCCTCGCGGGGCGGGGCGTCCAGCGGCGCGGCCAGCACGTCCCGCTGCGGCACACCCCCGATGCCGGACTGCTCGGCGGCGATCTTCTCCTGCAGACGCAGGATGCCGTGCAGGAGCGCCTCCGGCCGGGGCGGGCAGCCGGGCACGTACACGTCGACCGGGATGATCTGGTCGACACCCTTGGTCACCGAGTACGAGTCCCAGTAGGGGCCGCCGCAGTTGGAGCAGGCGCCGAACGAGATGACGTACTTCGGCTCGGGCATCTGGTCGTAGAGCCGCTTGATCGCCGGCGCCATCTTGTCGGTCACCGTGCCGGAGACCACCATCAGGTCGGCCTGGCGGGGGCCGTGGGCGAACGGGATCACGCCGAGCCGGATGAAGTCGTGCCGACCCATGCTGGTGGCGATGAACTCGATCGCGCAGCAGGCCAGACCGAAGTTGAACACCCAGAGCGAGTAGCGGCGCCCCCAGTTGAGCACGAACCGGATCGGCTCACCGAGCACTGCCGGCAGCTGCACGACCGCCTCCCTCCTACCCCCGTCGAACAGTCAATCACAGCTCCGGCGGGTACCCGTTGGGGCCGGTCACGATCCCCTTGGTTCGCACAGCCCCGCAGCCTGTCACGCACCTGACAACCCGACGGGCGCGAGGCCTGCAACCGTTGCGGGGCCCGTCGGGTGTCTTGCTCGCATCACCGCCACCGGAGCCATGGGGCGGTACTACGGGGAACGGGGAGACACGAATGACCAGAACCATCACCCGCCGGCTGCTGGCCGGTGTCCTGGGCGCGGGGGTCGCGCTGACCGGTCTGTCGGGGCCGGCGGTCGCCGGCCCGGGCGACACGGCGGTCTCGGTCGGCCGGCTGGTGCTCGAGCCGACCGCCCGGGGGTACGTGGGCAGCCTTTCGGTGACAGTCAACTACCGCGGCCACGACGCGGCGTACCTCAATCTGGCGGTCACCGAACCGGTCCCTGGCGCCTTCGACGGGCTCGACCCCGCCGATCCCTGCAATTTCGGGGTGCCACAGCCGGCCCGGACGATCTACTGCGGCGTGCCGGGCGGCGCGTTGCAACCGGGTGAGCGGCGAACGTTCACCGTTGACTTCCGGGTGCTCACCACCACCCGGCCGTACGCGATGGTCACCCCCGGTGGAAAGGTCGCCATCGAGACCGGAGACCGGAACCCCGCGAACGACACGGCAGCCTTCTCCGCGCTGTTCCGCTCGACGACGGGCTCACTGCGCGCCCCCCGCCCGTACGTGCGGGACACCATCGCGGACGCGGCCGTGAGCGCCGGCTCCGCCACCATGACGCGGCAGGAGGACGGCAGCTGGTTCGGGCGGGTGCCGATCACCGTCCGGGTCGCGGGCGACGCGGCACACGACGCGTACTGGCTCGCTCCGACTCTGCCACGTGGGGTCGATATCGGTGGCACCGAACCCGCGGACGTCTGCACGGCGCACTGCATGGTGGCCGGCGGGAAATTCATGCCCGGTGAGGAGCGAACGATAGCCCTGCTGATCTGGGCACCCGCCGAGGTGTCTCCCGGTGACCTCGGCACCGGTTCGGTGCAGCTGTACGGCAACTTTGGTTGGAGCGGCCAGCTGCCCGACGTCGACCCGGCCGACAACATCGCCACCTTCGCCGTCACCGCCGGCTGACCGAATGTCCTCGATGGAGGCGCGGCCGCAGGGGTTCCAGCGGCCGCGCACCCCCGCCGCACCCGATCCGGTGACGGCTCCCGCGCTTCTGCACATCGAGGTGAGCGGAGCGGTCCCGCACGACGATGGTCCCCGCTTCGACGAGGTCTACCGGCGTCACTTCCAGCCACTGGTGGTGCAGCTGTACGCGTTCGTCGGGGACATGAACGAGGCACAGGACCTGGTGCAGGAGGCGTTCAGCCGGGCCTGGCCCCGCTGGGACCGAATCTCCCGCTACGACGACCCGGTGGCCTGGATCCGTCGGGTCGCCTGGAACGTCGCGGTCAGCCGGTGGCGTCGCCTGCGCACCGCCCGGCTGTTCAGCCTCCGTCAGCGGGTGGAGGTGGTCAACGGGCCCGGTCCGGATCGGGTGGCACTCACCGCCGCGCTGGTGACCCTGCCGGCGAACCAACGGCGCGCGGTGGTTCTGCACTACCTGGCCGAGCTGACCATCAGTGAGATCGCCGAGGACTGCGGGGTGGCGGCCGGCACTGTCAAGTCCTGGCTGCACCGGGCCCGGGCCACGCTGGCCGATCGTCTGGCCGAGCAGGAGTCCGGACTCTCGAGCCGACAACCCGCGACCGTCGACGGCGGCCCGACCGGAAGGAGGGCGGACTAGATGGAGCAGCGCAACGAGCGAGCTGATTGGCTGGCGGCTGCCTTCGACGAGCTGAGCACCGCCGGCTTCCAGCAGGTCGACGAGCCTGATCCGGACGTGCCGCGTCGGCGGGCGTACCGCCGGCTGCGGAATCGGGTCGTGTCGTCGGGGATCGCCGCAGCGGTACTCGTCGCGGTCGGCGGGGTGAGTCTGGTTCGGCCCGTGGCCGCTCCGCCGCCCACCGATGTCATCGCCCCCTCGCCGGTCACCGATTTTCCCTCGGTCCAGATGGAGAGTCTGGCAGCCGGTCCCACCAGCCAGTCGCCCACGTCCCTGCCGAGCGGTCCGTCGACGCCGACCGCGACGCCCTCCGCCAGCCCTCCGACCGATCGGCCAACCAGTTCCCGCCCCACGCCCAGGCCGAAGCCGACGCCGACCCCTACCCGGTACGTCGACCTGTCGATCAGCGCCCCGCGCTCCCTCACTCTGGAGCCGTCCGACACCGCCTACACCGGAACGCTCGACGTCACGATGGGCAACGCCGCCACCCGGTCGTACGACGCCGGGGACCTGATCGTGGTGCTTCCCGTCGAGGCGACGATCAGTCTGAAGGGCACGAACATCGGCGGTTGCTTCCACCAGGGCCAGACCGACGACCTCAAGACGATGACCTGTACCGGCGACGGGCCGATTCCCCTCGGCGGCACCCGCTCCTACCAGATCGCCGTCACGGTGAACATCGCCCCGGGCGGGCCGGCCCGGACCCTCACCGGTTTCGCGCTCACCGTGCGGGCCAACGTGGGCGGAAAGTTCCCGGCCGACCGTTCGCCCGGCGACAACACCGCAGCTACCACCTTGCAGTTGCCCGCCAGTTGAGCGCCCGCGCCACCGGATCCGTCTCCATCGAGCGGGAGGCTCCGGTCGCCGGCCGCCACGTACGACCCGGGGGGGTACGTGGCGGCCGGCGCTCCGGTCACCAGGTGGGGCGTTGCAGCAGCCCGACGAACTCCACCAACAGCCGCTCGCGCAGCGCCGGGGGCGCGGCGTCGAGCAGCGTGTTCACCACCGCCATCCGCTCGGGCAGCGGCGCACCGTCGGTGTCGCCGCCCATGCCCAGCCCGGCGGCGAGACCCGCGACCAGCTCCGGGGTCAGCGCGTCCGGGGTCAGTGACGTCGCCAGCGCCGTCAGTTCGGGCGGGAGTGCGACCGGGCCGGCCGCCTGGGCGGCGGCCACCGCCTCGGTCAGGTCCGGCCCGAACTCGGCCACCCGGGGCGCGACCGCCGCGGTCACCGTGAGGTGCACGCTGGCGGGCAGACCGGCGTACGACAGCTGGGGTTGGGTGTGCCAGCCCCGCGCGGTCAGCTCGTCGACCAGCACGAACAGGTCGGGGCCGTCTTCGGTGGCGGTGAAGCAGACCACTGTCGACTCCGGTTCGGCCATCAGCCGCAACCCGTCGACGGCGCGGACCGCGTCGGCCAGCCCGGCGACCGCGTCCCGGGTGACGCCGGCCAGCCGCAGGTAGCCGTCGTCGCCGAGGTGCCGCACCGTGGCGTACGCGGCGGCGATCGGGCCGCCCGAGCGGGTGGACGCGATCACCGGGTTGATCATCGTGTAGCCGGGCCAGTCGGCGTACGCGAAGTACTGCGGGGCGCGCAGCGTGGCGTCCCGGTGCAGCAGCACCGACACCCCCTTCGGCGCGTACGCGTACTTGTGCAGGTCGACCGAGATGGAGGTGACCCCGGGCACGGCGAAGTCGAACGGCGGCACCGGCTCCCCGAGGCGACGCAGGTACGGCAGGGTCCAACCTCCGAAGCAGGCATCCACGTGGCAGCGCACCCCGGCGTCGGCGGCGGCGGCAGCGATCTGCGCGACCGGGTCGATCACCCCGTGCGCGTACGACGGCGCGGAGCAGGCGACCAGCACCGTCTCCGGGCGGATGGCGGCGGCCATCGCGGCCGGGTCGGGACGCAGCGTCTGCGGGGAGACCGGCACGACGTCCAGCGCCACCCGCAGGTAGTGCGCCGCCTTGGCGAAGGCCGCGTGTGCGCTCGACGGCACCACGATCCGGGGTTCGGCGATCTCCGGGTGGGCGTCGCGGGCGGTCTTGACGGCGAGGATCAGCGACTCGGTGCCGCCGCTGGTG
>NZ_JAGPXZ010000444.1:0-5112 GCF_018070305.1 Micromonospora sp. M51
CCCGTGCTCGAGGCGGCCGTCGCCGCCACCGCGCCCAACCTGCCGGTGGACGTCGCGCCACTGCGCGGGTACGAGGACTGGGCCGCCGCCCGCATCCCCGCGTACGGCCAGCTGACGCACCTCATCGCCTGCGAACGGGTCGGGCCCGGGGTGGACGGTCGGCCGCGGAACATGCGCGGCGAGGACATCGGCGCACACACGGCACCCCTTGACCAGCTCTACACCTCCGGGTCTGCCTTCCGGATCGGCATCGGCGACGGCGGCAACGAACTCGGCATGGGCCGCCTGCCGGCGGACCTGGTCGGGCGGGTGGTCGCCGCGGGCGAGCGGATCCGGTGCGTGGTGGGCGCGGACGCCCTACTCGTCGGTGGCACCTCGAACTGGGCTGCCGCCGCCCTGGTCGGCGCGCTGTCGCTGCTCCACCCCGAGGTGCCCGAGCTTCGTACGCTGCTGGAGCCGGCCTGGTCGTACGACCTGCTGAGCGCGGTAGTGGGCGCGGGCGCGGTGGACGGCGTACGCCGCCGCCCCACGCTCAGTGTCGATGGCCTCGACTGGCCCGCGTACGCCGAACCCCTCACCCGCATCGCCGAACTGGTCGGAACCAGCCGCTAGGACGTGTTCCGGGCCGCTCGTCGCCGATGACGTGCGGGCCAAGACGTGTCGGTCGAGCGCGCCGGAGTCCGGGCGTCGCCCGGCCAGCACCTCCGAGATCGCCCGCCAGGTGTCCTCATCGGACGGAAGGGGGTTCGGTCGCCGGCCGGAGTGGCCTTGGCGGGCGTACCTGCGCGGCCCTCCGCGCCACCGGCGGGCCGCCGCCCGTCAACGTGGCGGGATCGCGACGGCGCGCCGACTCACCGGGGGTCGCGTCGTCGGCGGGCGGCGTGGCCGGTCGCCGGTCCGGCAAGGGCTGGTGCGGCGGCGACGCGATGGTCGGGCCCGCCGTCGAAGGGTCCGGGGCCGCCGGTCGTGGGCGCAACGGCAGGTGCAGGGCCACAGCAACCACCGCGAAGGCGGCCCAACCGGCACCCAGCGCCACGGCCGACGAGACGTCCTGGAGGTAGTGGTACGCGGTGAGGAAACCGACAAGCGCGAGACTGTTGCGGGCGAAGTGACGACTGAATTCGCGCAACTGGTGGCGGGCCTCGACGGCGACCAGCACCCCCGAGTACGGGAAGGTCACCACCATGCCGCGCAGCACGGCACCGAGCAGCGCGGTGAGAATCGCCCCGACGAAGATCACCACCAACTTGAGCAACGCCGGCAGCCCGTCCGGGCGTCCTCCGTCCGAGGTCTCGGCGACGGCGGCCCCCTCATCGGTGGGGGCCGCCGGGGCATCAGCGGGGGCGACGCTCGGGCGAGCGCGGCGGTGCAGCAGCAGCATGGCCCCCGACCAGAGCACGAGCGTGCCGACGAGCGCCGCCTCGAACGGGATGACGACGGCCAGCAGGCCGGCGCTGAGCGCCACGTAGACGGCGATCCCCGCAGCGTCGGCGAGCAGGATCGGCCAGCGCAGCCGGTGGTAGGTGACCGCCACCGTGACGAAAAAGAGGTTGAGCCCGAGCACGCCGAGCAGTTGCGCGCCGCCCACCCGGTAATCGGTGCTGAGCAGGGCGAGCGTCATCGGCAGCGGCAGACTGTAGACCAGCGCTCGGAGCCGGACGGAGCGGATCACGCTGACCGCCCAGACCACGGCCGTCACCAGCAGGACCGCACTCCACGTCATGGCTCACCCGTCTCCGCCCCGGTGGGGCCGTCAGTCCTGGAAGGTCGCGGCATTCGAGCAGAGGTCGAACACGCGGGTGAGCCGGTTGACGTCCGTCCGGTTGACCGAGAACTGGTTCTCGCCGATCTCGCCGTGTGCGGTCATGTGGGCCTCCCAGCAGCTCGACCCGTCCCAGAGTGCCAGATTGACGTGTAGCTGGGGACTGACCACACCGTAGGGCAGCAACCCCACCCGTGCCCCCGCCGCACGCTGCTTCTCCACCAGGGCGGACAGCTCGTCGCTCATTCTGGCGTAGACGAACACCCGGGTGATCTGGACGCCCCGCTGCAGGGCTTCGAGGTTGGCCTCCCAGTAGCGCCGGCCGATCTCGCTGCGCCACCAGCTCAGCTCCCCGCTCGCCCGGGGCATCACGTTGGTCAGGGCGTCCAGTCGTTGGGTACAGGTGCGGGTCGCGCCGATCAGGTCCTCGTCCTCGTCGCCGCGCCGGATGATGCGACCCTCCGCGAGTTGCTCGGCCTCCACCCGGAACTGCTCATACCGCCGCTGCGCCTCCGCCGCGACCCGGGTGCCGGCGTGCTGCTCGGCCGCGTCCCGCATCGCCCCGGCGAGCTCCGTCGTGGTGCGGACGAGCCAGGGCGGGCCATCCAGCAGGGTTCGCAGGTGGAACCGGCGCTCCGCGCGGGCCAACGAGTCCACCAGGAGTGAGATGGTGATGCCCATCAGGCCGGCCAGCAGCGACTCCACCCCCGATGCGGCGTTGCTGAGGTCGAGCGTGATGCTCAGGGTGATCGACAGGGTGATGCCGACCAACGCCACCGGGTCGGTGTGCGCCACCAGACGGACGAAGCCTCCACTGGAGCTGCCCTGCCCGCGTATCCGCTCACGGGCCATGTCACGGGCCATCGACATCCCCCAATCAGCCGCTCCCGCCAGCGTAGACAGCTGCCACAACCGCCGGGTCCCGCCGCAGCGGGCCGGTAGCATCCGGCAGGTGCAGAGCGCGGACGCGGCGTCGTCGACCGGAACGGACGACGAGCAGATCACGGCGGAGATCCGGGCCTGGGTCTGCTCATCCCCGGTCCGCGGCCTGGTCGCCCGCTTCGGCGGCGCCTGGCCCGACGGCGATCTCACCGAGGTGCTTCGATTCCTGGACGAGTTCTCCGCCCGACACTGGGACTTCCGGGGTGGCCGGGAACGGCCCGACGCGCGCGAACCCGACCTCGATCCGGCCACCGCCGCGCTGGTGCTCGACGCGGCAGCCGCGCTCGGGCTGGTCCATCCGGTGCCGCCGACCCGTGGCGCGTACGCCCACCTGGTGGTGCTCGGCGGCCTGGCACACGCCTGCGTGCGCCGCGTCACCTACGCCGCGCACCTGCTGCGTGCCGGGCTGGCGGTGGGCGGCGAGGTGGCCGTGCTGGGCAGCTTCCGGCCGCTGTCCGAGTGGGAACGCGCGACGCTGGCCGACGCTGGCCTGCCGGCCGACGACACCGAGGTGGACGTGCTGGACACGGCGGTCCGGCGGGCGTTCGGGGTGGCCGTCCCGGCGGAGCGCGACGGGGTCGACGCAGGCCACCCGCACCACTCCTGGTCGTCGCGGACCTACCACCCCAGGGGCCTGCCGCCGGTACGGGTGCTGGCGGCGCCGTCGAGCGAACCGCACCTGCGGCGGGCGCACACCGCGGACACGCAGCGTTTCTGGGCCGGGCACGCCCAGGTCGCCCCGGGCGATCAGGTGCTGATGCTCACCGCGCCGATCTACGTGCCGTTCCAGCACTGCGACGCGCTGCGCACCCTGGCCCTGCCGTACGGCTGCGGGATCGACACCGTCGGGGTGGACCCCACCCTGCCCGACCTGGCCCGGCTGCCGGAGCAGACGCTCAGCCCCGGCCGCTACCTGCAGGAGATCCGCTCGGCCGTCCGGTCGATGCGGGCCCTGCACGCGGCGCTGGTCGCCGGCTGACCCGGGCATGGTCGAGGGCCGGCGCACGGCGGATCGCCCGCGCACCGGCCCGGTGGAGCATGGTCAGTTCACGTAGACGGCGGCGTTGCCCTTGGTGCTGTCGCGCACCGGCGAGTACGTCGCCGAGAAGTACGCGGTGCCGAAGCAGAGGGACGGGCCGGAGAACTTGGTGAACGGCTGATGGGTGAAGGTGATCGAGTTGGTGGCGTTGGCCGCCGTGCCGGTGAGGCTGTTGGTGCTGGTCCGGTAGACGCAGGTGATCGTGCCGAGCAACGAGTTCAGCACGACGGTGCTCTGCACCGGCGCCGCCGTGGTGCCGGAGATCTTGACCACGCCGGCGCTGGTGACGGAGGTGGCGTACGGCAGGTTGTTGAGGGCGATGCTCTGCACCCCGGTGGTGCCGAACACGTTGGTGGTGCAGGTGCCGAAGCTCTGGGCGGTGAGGCTCTCGGTGGCGGTGCCCGGGGCGGTCGGGTTGGTGAGCACCTTGGCGCTGAAGCTGGACGCGGCGCACTTGATGCCGGTGGTGCCCGAGGTGGAGCTGTAGAAGGTGGCGTTGGTGCCGGTCTTGAGGCTGGCCTGGATGACGTCGTTGACGGCGACGGCGGTGCCGCCAGTCGTGGGGTAGGTCAGGACGTTGCCGGCGAGCGCGGCTGACGGGTCGGCGGAGGCTGGCGGGGCGGCTACGAGACCGGTCAGCAGCGCGAGGGCGACGAGACCCCCGCCGATTTTTCCGTACCTGAGCATGATGCTTCCTTCCGGTGGCGGGACGGGAACGAGCGGACCGCGCAGGCGGTCACCGCCGGGCGGGCACGCCGGGCGGCGATCATGGCCGTCCGAGGTGGACGGCGGTGGTGGTGGAGGCGCCGGGCGACCGTCGGGTCGGGCGCGGGTGACGGAGGTGCCGCGGATCAGCGGGCGGGTCGGCGTGGTGCACTGCGGCGTAGCCGCGTCACCTGCGCCTTTCCGGCATTGGGAGAGCGTTCGTGTTCGGCGATAATGACAGCCATCGAGCCCTCCTTCGACGAGTCAGGGTGACCATCCGGAGAGATCACCAAAGGTGACGGGGAGCGAACTGAGCGTGAGGAAAGTTATAAACCCCGGAGGGTCGCAAAGTCAATGAATCAACGGAGGTCAATGAATTGACCACGCAGAGCCACCCTCAGCCGGTGCCGGCGCCCCTGCCGGGTGCACGCCCGGGCCGCGACCCGGACCGCGCGATCAAGCGCGGCCCGCGACGGGTCTCCGCAGAGGTCGTGGCCGCGACCCAGCGAGACCGCCTCTTCGACGGGCTCGTGCACGAGGTGGCGACGAAGGGCTACGACAACGCCCGGGTCAGCGACATCTGCCAGGCCGCCGGCGTGACCCGGCCGGCCTTCTACGCCCTGTTCACGGGCAAGGAGGACGCCTTTCTCGCCGCGTACCGGCA
>NZ_JAGPXZ010000445.1:0-5086 GCF_018070305.1 Micromonospora sp. M51
GACCCGCTCGGTCGCGTACACCGAGCACCAGCCGGTGCCCGGCGGCGCGGCGCGGGTCGCGGCCCGGCGCGTGGCCGGGGTCGACGGTCTGACCTGGACGGTCCGACTCGACCCCGGCACTGCGGCGGACGACGAGGCCCTTTTCGCCGAGACCGACCGGCTGGTCGCCGTGGCCCGCGCCGCCACCGCGCCGGCCGACGTCTGAGCGGCCGGGTCAGCTCGCGCCGAGGTCCTTCAGCGCCTTCTCCGCGCCGCGGTGCAGCGGCACCGGCAGGGTCCTGCGGGCCCTCTCCAGCGAGATCCCCTTGGCCGCCGGGTTGGCCTGGGCCAGCGCGTCGCGCTTGTCGAACACCGTCCGGGTGATCGCGCAGGCGACGTTGGCGTCCAGGTCCTTGCGGACCAACAGCACGTTGGGTACGACGATGGTCGGGGTGTCGGTGGCCGTGCCGTACGCGTCCCGCCCGATCGTGCCTTCCTGGTAGCCGGGGCTCAGCGCGGCCATCTTCGGCAGCAACGGCGAGAGGTCGACGAACTTCACCGAGTCGCCGGCCGTGGTGAACAGGTCGGTGAGCCCTCCGGTGGGCAGACCGCCGGACCAGAAGAAGCCGTCGACGCTGCCGTCCTTGATTCCCTCGACAGTCTTGGTCAGGTCCAGTCGCTGCGCTCGGACGTCCTTCGCCGGGTCGAGGCCGGCGGCCTCCAACAGCCGGTTGGCGATCACCTCGGTGCCGGACTTCGGCGAGCCGGTGGAGATCCGCTTGCCCCGCATGTCGGCCACCGAGGTGATCCCGGAGTCGTTGCGGACCACCACCTGCGTGTAGTTGTCGTAGATGCGGGCCAGCGCCTGCACCGGCTGCGGCGCGGAGAAGCTGCCCTTGCCCTCGACCGCGTTGACCGCCGTGTCGAACAGCGAGAACGCCACGTCG
Source organism: Micromonospora sp. M51 (assembly GCF_018070305.1). Taxonomy (NCBI): domain Bacteria; kingdom Bacillati; phylum Actinomycetota; class Actinomycetes; order Micromonosporales; family Micromonosporaceae; genus Micromonospora; species Micromonospora sp. M51. The sequence goes on from NZ_JAGPXZ010000445.1 coordinate 927, forward strand.
TACTGGCCGCCAACGAGCTGCTCGACGTTCTGCACCGACGCGCCGGTCTCGGCGGCGGTGCCGGTGAGCTTGCCACCGGTCGCCCCGGACAACTGCCCGGCCAGGGCGTTGCCGACCACGTAGTAGACGCCTGTCGCGTTGCCGGTGGCGATGCCGACGCGGGTCTCCTTGGTCACCTCGCAGGTGACCTCACTGGCCGCGTCGTCAGTGGCCGCACCGCCCTGCTGACCTCCGCACCCCGCGGCGCCGACCGCGACGAGGGCGAACACGCTCAGGCTCGCGGCGAGCCGTACGTCGATTCGTCTCACAGTTGTTCCTCCACAGAATCGGACGGTTGTCGGTCGGCGGACCGGTGTCGCAGGAACACACCCGCTGCCGCGACGGCGGCCAGCGTCGCGCCGACGGTGACCGGCACGGGTTCGAGCCAGAGCAGTGTGACGCCGGCGAGGACGCCCAGCAGCCGTTCCGGGGCGCCGACCGGCCCCACGCCGGGCAGCCAACCACCGGCGGCGACGGCGAGCACGGCCACGCTGAGCGCGGTGACCACGGCGGCGAAGGCGATGCGCCCGACGCCACCGATGCCGAGCAGACCGAGCCCGGCCGGCGTGATGACGAAGGCGATCGGGGTCAGGTACGCCGGCAACGCGTACCGCAGGGTCTGCCACATGGTGGGCACCAGCCGGCCGCCGGTGACCGCGGCGGCGGCCACCGCGGCGAGCGCGGTCGGTGGGGACACCTCGGACAGCACCGCGAAGTAGAAGACGAACATCGCCGCAGCCGGCGCGGTGACGCCCAGGTCGAGCAGCGCCGGGCCGACGATCACCCAACCGATCACGAACGACGCGGTGACCGGCACGGCCAGGCCCAGCAGGCTGAGCGCGACGGCGGCGAGCAGCGCGGTGAGCACCAGCACCAGCGTCGGATCCGACGTGGCCGCCTTCGCCCCGCCGATCAGCAGCGCCGCCGCCTGCGGCCCCAGGCCGGTCTTCGTGGTGGTCGCCGTGATGATGCCGGCGGCGGCGCAGACGGCGGTGACGGCAAGGACGCCGCGTACGCCGGTGACGAGCGCTGTCACCAGCCTGCCCGGGGTGAGCCGGTGCGCGCGGTCCAGGAAGGAGAGCGCGACGGCCAGAACGGTGGCGAACACGACCGCCCTCGTCGCGGACATTCCCATCGCGAGGAACACGATGATGGCGATCAGCGAGGCGAAGTGGTAGCCGAACCGGCCCAGCAGACGCCAGGGCGAGCCGACATCGACCACCACCGGGCGTACGCCGGAGCGGCGGGCGTCGATCTCCACGGCGAGCAGGATGCCGAGGTAGTAGAGCACCGTCGGCACTGTTGCCCAGCCCAGCACCTGAAGGTACGAGACGCCCAGGTACTCGGCGATGATGAACGCCGCCGCGCCCAGGGTCGGCGGGGAGAGGATGGCGCCCACACCGGCCGCGGCCAGCATGCCGCCGGCCCGCTCCGGTGGGTAGCCGGCGCGGCGCAGCAGCGGCCAGGTGACCGCGCCGATGCTCACCGTCGTCGCCGCCCCGGAGCCGGAGACGGTGCCGAGCAGGAAGCCGGAGGCGACAGCGGTCCGGCCGGCGGCGGTACGCGAGCGCCGGAACGCCGCGGCCGACAGGTCGACGAAGAACCGCCCGGCCCCGGACAGGTCCAGCACCGCGCCGTAGATGGTGAACAGCACGATGTACGAGGCGGCCACGTCGAGTGGTGTGCCGTAGAAGCCGCTGTCGGAGTTGTAGAACGCGTCGACCAGTTGACTGAAGTCCAGCCCGGCGTGCGCGACCGGCCAGGACTGCGGCAGCAACCCGCCGTAGTAGCCGTAGCCGAGGAACACCAGGCAGATGGCGGGCAGGATCCAACCGGTGGTCCGTCGACAGGCTTCGAGCAGCAGGAGCAGCAGGACGGTGCCCAGCACCAGATCCGTCGGCGACAGCAGACCCTGTCGGTCGAGGAACGCGTTGTAGCCGCCGCCACCGTCGCCGATCCGGATCGGCACGATGGGGTAGAGGCAGGCCGCGACGGCCAGAGCGACGAGCACCCAGTCGGTCACTGTGGGCCGCGTCGACGCGGGTCGCCGCCGGATGCGGAGGCGGGCCGGCAATCGCAGGTCGGCCGGGTAGGCGAGGAAGACCAGCGGAAGGACACCGGCCAGGAAGATGATCAGGTAATACTTGCTGCCCTGCGACAGGGGCTGGAACACCTGCCACAGGGCGAGCGCGCCGACCGCCAGCGCCGCGATGGTGAGAAGCAGCCCGGTCGGCCCGGAGAGCACCCGGCCCGGCTTCTCGTCCTCGAACTGGGCGGCCAGGTCCCGCGTCGCCTGCTCGGCGACGTCCGGCCCGGCCTGGTCGGGCTTGCCCGGATCAGGGTCGGCCTGGTCGGGCCTGGCCTGGTCGGGTTTGCTCGGGTCGGGCCTGGCCTGGCCTGGCTTGCCTGCGTCGGGCTCGGTCTGGTCGGGTCTGGTCGCCGGGCTGGTGCCGTCGGATTCGGCGGGTTCCGCCGGCCCGGCTCCCGGTCGTGGTCGGGGTGGCCTGCCGCCGGGGCGCGCCGCGCTCTTGTCGGCGGGCAAGTTGGCTGGTCGGGTAGGTGACGACGAACCATCGGGCGAGCTGATGGGCGACACAGGGGGACGATACACGTCGATCAGCTGACGGGTGGGGCATCGATCGGCGTTTCCCCACCGCCGGCACCGGCACCGGCGCTACCGGCCAATGCGGACGTATGTGCGTGGAGGTCTGTCGGACCCGGCGGTTAGTGTCGGGCGGTGACTTCGGGGCGACCACTGATTCAGGCTCGTGGGCTGGTGAAGCGGTTCGGCGATTTCACCGCCGTGGCCGGCATCGATGTCGAGGTCCGCTCGGGTGAGGCGTTCGGCTTCCTCGGGCCCAACGGCGCGGGCAAGTCGTCCACCATGCGGATGGTCGGCTGCATCTCCCCGCCCAGCGGTGGCGAGCTGCGCATCCTCGACATGGATCCGGTGGCTGACGGGCCGGCGATCCGCGCGCGCCTCGGGGTGTGCCCGCAACTGGACAATCTCGACCCCGAGCTGACCGTCCGGGAAAACCTGACCGTCTACGCCCGCTACTTCGGCATCTCCCGCCGGACGGCTCGGGAGCGGGCCGCCGAGCTGCTCGACTTCGTCCAGCTCACCGAGCGGGCCGACAGCAAGGTCGAGCCGCTGTCCGGTGGCATGAAACGTCGACTGACCATCGCCCGCGCGCTGGTCAACGACCCGGAGATCGTGCTGCTCGACGAGCCGACGACCGGGCTCGACCCGCAGGCCCGGCACCTGGTGTGGGAGCGGCTGTTCCGGCTCAAGCAGCAGGGCGTCACGCTGGTGCTCACCACGCACTACATGGACGAGGCCGAGCAGCTCTGTGACCGGTTGGTGGTGATGGACGGCGGGCGGATCGTCGCGGAGGGCTCGCCCCGGGCGTTGATCGAGCAGCACTCGACCCGCGAGGTGGTCGAGCTGCGCTTCGCCGCCGAGTCGCAGGAGCCCTTCGCCGGCAAGCTCGACGGGCTGGGGGAGCGGGTCGAGGTGTTGCCCGACCGGGTCCTGCTCTACGTGCCCGACGGTGACACGGCGGTCGCCGAGGTCGCCGCGTTGGGGCTCCAGCCGGCGAACGTGCTGGTCCGGCGCAGCGGCCTGGAGGATGTCTTCCTGCAACTGACCGGCCGCACCCTGGTCGACTGACCACCCACGGCTGATCGGCCGCACCCTGGTCGACTGACCGCCCACCCCTGATCGCTGCCAGCTCGGCCGCGACATCTCCGGCGTACCGACGCGGACCCGCCAAGAGCCACTCGGCTTTCTGAAAGTCGGGGTGACGCGGCGGGCCCGACAGCCCGATTTCCGGAAACCCGAGTCGATCAAGGAACGGGCGGGGAGTGGGCCGCCGTAAGGTGACCGGCGGTATGCCGTATCCCGAAGGAGCTTCATGTCCGATCTGGTGACCGCCAACCGACGTCAGGCCGGGCTCACCGCCCTCTACCTCGGCTTCTTCGCGATGGTCTGGTTCAGTGTGCCGGCGGCGGAGCAACCGCTGCGCGCCCTGCTCGTGGTGGGAAGCATCGCCGCGCTGCTCACCGCCGTGCTGGGCGGCGTGTTGTCCGCCCGACTCCGGGGGGCCGGCAGCCCCCGGGAC